>NZ_CP117982.1:1701512-1946512 GCF_030708075.1 Candidatus Epulonipiscium viviparus
AAATGTTCTAATTGGAGGTTATTATGCAAAAGGTAGCATTAGTAGGTTGTGGAGCAATAAGTGGAATTTATTTAAAAAATATTACGAATGTATTTAATAACTTAGAATTTACAGGCGTTTGCGATTTGATACCAGAACGAGCACAAAAGGCTAGTGAAGAATATAATATACCGAAAATTTATAAAGATGTGAATGAAGTTGTTGCTGATCCAGAAGTTGATATAGTGTTAAATTTAACAAGACCTTATGAGCATTTTGATGTCGCGGCTTGTGCAATTAAAGCTGGAAAACACGTATATAGCGAAAAACCTTTAGGTGCGTCTCTCGAAGAAGGTGTCGAGCTTATGAGACTTGCCAAAGAACACAATGTATTGCTAGGTGGAGCACCGGACACATTTTTAGGTGCAGGGATTCAGACTTGCATTAAGCTGGTTAAAGATGGATATATTGGTACGCCTATCGGCGCTAGTGCGTTTTTATTGTGTAGAGGTCATGAAACTTGGCATCCAGATCCTGAGTTTTATTATAAAAGAGGTGGCGGCCCGATGATGGACATGGGGCCTTATTATGTAACTGCATTGGTAAGTTTACTCGGACCGGTTGCAGCGGTTTCAGGAATGACCAAAACTAGCTTCGAAAAACGAACAATTACTAGCAAACCTCATTATGGTGAAGTAATAGATGTCGATGTAAAAACTCATGTTGCTGGTATGATGGCGTTCGAATCAGGGGTTATTGGAACCATTATTACTTCATTTGACGTATACAAAGCGCAGATGCCGTTTATCGAAATTTATGGTTCTGAGGGTACACTATCTGTTCCAAATCCAAATGTTTTTGGCGGAACTATTAAATTATCAACTGCTCAGACTAAAGAATTTAGGGAAATGCCATTTGTATATAACTATAGTGAAAATTCAAGAGGATTAGGTCTTGCGGATATGGCAGATGCAATTGAAAAAGGCAGAGAATATAGTGCAAATGGTGATTTAAATTTACATGTACTGGAAATTATGACTGCTTTTGAAGAAAGTTGCAAGCAGAGAAAACAAATTGATCTAGCATCTACTGTTAGTCAACCAAAGCAATTATGTAGAAATGCAAGATATTAAGTTTAGGTTTAATGGCGAGAGGCTAAAAAAGCTTCTCGTTATTTTTTTTGAATCTTATTTATTATTTAAGTTTAATTTGCATATATATATACTAAGATTCATTATATACCTAAAACATATTTTGACTAATTTTTCATATAATGAATTATGACAAGCAATAAATACATATTAAGGAGAGTCTAAAAAATGAGAAAAAATTTTAAGGTATTGGCTCTGGGAGCATTATTATTTTTACCACTTACTCATACTGCAGCGACAGAGTTGAGTCGAGAAGCTACAACTGTTAGCGAGTGGATTTCTCACCCGGCTATTGTAGGTGGAAGCATACGGTTTGATCGTCGCACTGGCACAATAGTAGAAGCGGATGCTACTGTTACTATTATGAACATTCCAGAACGGATTGACGGAGTGCTTGTAACAGCAATAGGAGATTATGCATTTTATCAAAATAAAAATTTGATAGCAGTAACAATACCAGATACAGTGACGACGATTGGTCATGGAGCATTTTCTGGGTGCGAAAATCTCACAACAGCAGTAATATCTACAGGTGTACGAGTTATAGAAGATGAGGCATTTTATTATTGCAGTAATTTGTCATATATGAGCATTCCGCCTAGTGTCGAACACATCGGAAATAGTGCGTTCGCGTATTGTAGCAAGTTACCTAATATAACAATACCAGCAAGTGTAAATATAATAGGAAACAGCGCATTCAATAATTGTGATAGCCTAACAACAGTGGCTATATTAAATAATGTAACGTCGATAGGGGACTGGGCTTTTAACAACTGCGATCAATTGGCAACGGTTAGCATACCCACAAGTGTAGTATATTTAGGTAAAGATGTTTTTTACAGTAATTTAAAAATGGTGTACTATGAAGGAATTAGAGAACAGTGGGAATCGTTAAATTCCGGAATTACAAAAGCTGCCATTATATACAAGAGCAATATGGATTTGCTAAATAAGTGGATAGAAGTGGACGGAATAGAAGGCGGAAAAATTCAATTTGACGAAAAAACAGGAACTATAAAAGTTGTAGAGGCATCGGTAGTTGTTGCAGAAATTCCAGAATACATAAATGGAGTTGCTGTCACAGCAATTGGGGACGGCGCATTTGCTGATTGCGACAAGCTCACCAAAATAACAATGCCAGCAAAACTGTCATATATTGGAGACTTTGCGTTTTATAGCTGCGATAGTTTAAAGACAATAGCAATTCCAGAAAATGTTACCGAAATAAATTATAATACATTTGGATATATGCCAAGCCTAGAACAGATTATAATACCAAGTAGTGTAATGCTGATAGATCCTATGAGTTTTGTATACAATACAAATTTGACTACGATTTATTATGGAGGAACAAAAGTAACTTGGGAAGCATTGGGACCAGTTTCAACCCAAAAAGCAATGGTGGTCTATGAAAGCGAAGGACCAGCTTCAGACGAGGTTTGGTATACATCAAACGAAATTCCAGGAATCGAAAGTGGAAGAATTCAATTTGATGCGTTAACAGGAACGATAACAGCGGCCGAGGAAGTTACGGTTGCCAATATTCCGGAATCTATAAATGGAACGCCGGTTGTAGCTATTGCAGAAGATGCTTTCAGACAGTTAGATACTTTAACAAAATTGACGTTGCCTAAAACTATTACTTTTATTGGAAATTGGGCATTCAGCGATTGTGTAAATTTAACTGAAATTATACTTCCAGAAGGGCTAAAATCGATAGGAGACAATGCTTTTGTAAATTGTATTAGTCTGAAAAAAATAACTATTCCAAAGAGTGTGGAAACAATAGGGAATTTTGCGTTTTTTGGCTGCTCAAGTTTGGCAACAGCAACGGTTTTGGATGGAGTGCAAAAAATAGGTAATCTAGCATTTTTCGATTGCATTAGTTTAACGTCAATAATTTTGCCTCATACGATAACTTTTATTGCAGCAGATGCTTTTAAGGGATGTAATAGTTTAAAAATTATATATTTTGGAGGCACTGATCAGGAATGGGAAGATTTGAATGTAGATGTTTTAGAAGGAACGACAGTGCTTTAAGTATAGTTTAAGGAACATTAAAAATACATATCGATATGTTATTATTTTGTTGCGAAACGATTTTTTATATGAAATCGAAATATATTATATTTTGAAGGGAGCTAGTCTGTGAATAAAAAATTTTTGACGATTGCAGTAATGATGACAATGGTAGCGGTCACAATGCCATCTTATGCATCAGATTGGATAGAAGTCGCTGGAATAGAAGGAGGTAAAATCAAATTTAATTCGGAGACAGGAACGATAACAGCTGCGGAGGACACTGTAACAAGGGCATTTATTCCTGCAGAGATACATGGCGTGCCAGTTCAGGCTATTGGCAAAGAGGCGTTTGATAACATAAATGAATTGCGTGTAGTTGCAATGCCAGATTCCATTACGTATATTGGGGAAGGTGCCTTCAACAGTTGCGATGGATTAGAAGCGTTGGCATTATCTGCTGGGTTGGAAGCGATAGATGCTATGGCATTTGGATCATGCGATGAATTGAAATCGCTGAATATACCAGACAGCGTTAGAGAGATTGGTGTGGGTGCATTTTTCGATTGCGAGGGAATTACCACGCTAACTATTCCAGGAACTGTAGAGAAAATTTATAATTATGCATTCAAAACTTGTGATAGTTTGCAAACGGTAACATTAATGCCGGGAGTTGAGGAGATGAGTGCGACGGCATTTGACGACTGCGATCGATTGCATACTGCCAATATTCCAGAAAGTGTAAATTATATCAACCTATTTGCTTTTAATGATACAGTTTTATCTAGGATCAATTATGAAGGCTCGGAAGATTTTTTAGATAGCTTGAAACTCCATCTGCCCAAAAATATTTTTACGTATAACAATAATATAGAAGAGCTGGCGAACTGGGTATATGTGGATGGCGTCGAGGAGGGAAGGATTCAATTTGATCCAGCAACGGGCACAATAATTGATGCAGAAAGCACCGTTACTATTGCTACAATTCCAGCTTCAATCAACAATGTAGCCGTTGTAGCGATAGGCGAAAATGCATTCGCAAGTTGCGATAGCCTACTAGAAGTGACGATACCAGATTCTGTTGCAGAGATAGGCAACTTCGCCTTTTTTGATTGTAAAAATCTGGCTGCAGCAATAGTGGTGCCAGAGAGTGTGGAGAAGATAGGGTACGGTGCATTCAGCTATAATCCAAGCTTAAAATCTGTGGCGATTGCAGAAGAAACAGACGTAAATTCAACGGCTTTTTTCAATACACCAGCAGTTCGCGTTATGTATTATGATGATAGAGATTTTGAACGTACTAGTTTTTTGGGTGAATGATATGATGTTTGATAGAATAAGCATAGTACGATAGAAAAATTATTTTTTGGAGGTACAAAATGGAGATTACGATGATTTACATTTTATTTATTCTATCTTATTTTCTTAAGGATATGTTGCTAGTATTTTTGATTAGCAAAATAATGTCGCTTAAAGTGGGTTGGGCATCGGTTGGCTTGATGTCGTTTTCAATTGCAGTGTATGTTGGAATTTCAGCTTTTACAGTGTCAATGTCACCAGTGATTACATATAGTATGTTAATTATACTTTATGCAGTATTAGTATTTTCGGCATTTGAAGGAAGTATAGTTTTAAAGTTGAGTTGCGTATTTATAGCGATGACCAATCTGATGGCGGCGACCATAATTGTGGGAGCTGTTGTGGCATTGGTATCAAATTATACTATTTATGATATTGTAAATACTCATTTGCTATTAACAGGAATTAGATGGATAATTGTGGGATTGAGCTGCGTAGAAATGATTGTGATTTTACGAATGATTAAACCCAAATTTTTGAAGGCATTGGGTAAGTATACGTATAGATTAAATATTTTATATATGATAGTATCGTTTCTACTACTTGCTGTGATTATTAATTCGATATTTTTTACAGCAAAGATTGATCTAACAGTATTTTTTGTACAACAGCTAGGATTTGGAATTTGCATAATGGGAATTTTATATGCGATGTTATTTATGATGATAGGATATGAGATTTTGGAGGATAAACGACTCAAAATTACAACAAATCTTGAAAAACAATACAAGTCGATGGTGGTCAACAATGCGATGATGTCATTAGAAATTAATTGCAGCACGGCAACTGTTATTAGCTATAGCAACAAAGGGGAGCTGCAAACAGAGTTAGCAGGTATTCCATATGGCAATTTTATGGCATTCTTTGCCACAAATCATATCTATAAGGATGATAGAAAAAGCGTGGGGATGGCAACCAGTATTCCGTATATGATGGACATGTACAAAAAGGGTATCCATGAATATAAATATGAGTATAGACTTCTCGAAAATGGTGAATATAATTGGCATAGAGCCTATACATCATTGGCAGATTGCAAAGGGGAGATTATAGCCATTACAACGATAGAAAATATTCAACCATACAAAAATTTAACATTGACTGCGGAGGTGGAGCCGGTTACAGAATTGTATAATAAAGAGTCGACACAGATGCTCGTTTCTAGCTTGTTACAAAATTATTCAGAAGGCATAATGTTTATGATCGACTTAGATAACTTTAAGACTGTTAATGACAATTTAGGTCACAGCGTAGGCGACAGAGCGCTAAAAGATGTTGCAGCGAAATTGACGCAAAGTTTTGAAGATGCAGATGTTATAGGACGCATCGGAGGAGATGAGTTTATTGTATATTTTAAGACTGCAAACATTAATATCAGCGAACGTGCCCAAGATATATGCGAAAAAATTACACAGACGTATTCGAAAGACAATGTAAATATTACAATTTCAGCAAGCATAGGAATAGCCATTGCAAATGAGAAAATGATGGATTTTCAGGAGATATGTCACTACGCTGATGTCGCCTTATATCAGTCCAAAAAATTAGGCAAAAATACTTTCACTGTCTACAAACACAAACTTAGTGAAGCGGCTGTTGAGAGCAAATTCTTCTTTGAAGAAATATAGTTATTGAATACTATTTTTACGAAACTCGCGGGGGGTGCATTTGGCCTCCTTTTTAAATACCTTGCTAAAGTAGTTATAATCTCCAATGCCGACTTTTGTTGCAATGATAGCTATGGGCAAGTCTGTGTTCGATAGCAAGTGTTTGGCCATTTGTATGCGCAGCTGCGATACGTGTTTCATGATGCTAAGTCCATAGAGCTCGTTGGTGATTTTATAAAATGTAGTTTTTTGGTAATTAAATTCGCGGCATAGCATGTTGACGTCAATATCTTCTGCCACATTATCCAATATAAATCTATCCAACTTATACGCAAAGGTATTTTTGTTGGCAACGACTTTTTCGTTTTGATACAAATAGCAGGTCATAAGCTGCAACATATTAAATGCAGATGCAACCTGCTTTTTACTTAATCTTTGCTTGGTGGGGTAGACCCTTTTGAGTTCCTGCAAATCTACGGTTTTTCCTTTCAAATATTCTGCAATAGCAGCCCATTCATCCGATTTTGATCCACTTTCATAAATTTGGCCAGTCATAACATATCCGATAATTCCGTGAGTTGTTTTGATAGGCACGATCATTTCTGTCATGCCCATGTGGCATTTATAACAAAGACTTTCGCCGCTTTGTTTACTGTGATAAAAGGCAACGCAATCTGATTGCTTACATATGTTTTGAAGTTCTTCATCTGCTCGAACTAATTTGCAAAAAGTTGAGAGGCGATTTGGATACGCCAAAATTTCTTGAAACTCCGCATCAAATAATGCGATGCGAAATCCCGTCAAATTATAAAAATCTACTAATATATTTTCTGTCTCTTGATAATTAAAAATTAATTCCATAGCTTCTCCTAATATTGCGAACAAATTTACTATTATATGAACTATACTATATATTAATCGAGCCAAAAATTCAATATAATAAAGGAAAAAATTGAGCGAGGTGATGCTGTTGTTTATTGCAGGGATAGACATTGGAACAACCGGAAGCAAGTGTACTGTGTACAAAGATAATATGTATGTTGCAGAAGTATATAAAGAGTATGCCGTTTCGATTACAAAAGATGCGCACACTGTCGATGTAAATTTGATATGGAACACAGTTGCTGCCATACTGAAAGAAATTGCTATTATAGTACCTAATATAGCGGCGATATGTGTAACATCATTTGGTGAAGCGAGTGTATTGCTAGATGCTAATGATGAGCCTTTAACACCCGCATATTTATTTACAGATCCTAATGCAGAAGAGGAATGTCAAGCAATCGTGGCAGCGTTGGGTGAGGATTTTATATATGAAGCGACGGGTTTGGTTGCAGGAAAAATGTATAGCGTTTCGAAGTGGCTGTGGATCCAAAAGACTAATCCTGCCGTGTGGCATCAGTGTAAAAAGATAGCTCTAATAGAGGATTATATTGTCTACAAGCTGTCTGGAATTCATCAAATCGATTATTCACTGGCAACCAGAACTATGGCATTTGATATTCGAAGTCTGTCATGGAATGCTGAAATTTTAAATTTTACTGCAATACCAGAGGCGCTGCTGCCAAAGGTTGTGCCTACCGGAACTATTGCAGGCGAGATGCTAGATGCTGTTGCCGCGGGGTTTGAGAATAGACCATTGATAGTTTCTGGATGCCATGATCAGGTTGCAGCGGCGATTGGAACTGGCGTGCTGCGGGATCAGATGGCGGTGGATGGAACTGGAACTGTGGAATGTATTACTGCGACATTCAAAAAAGGTGTCAACCTCAAAATGTTACAAGCTGGTGGGTATGCGATAGTGCCATATATTGACGATTTATATATCACATATGCATTTTCATATACAGGAGGTGCGTTGCTAAAGTGGTATAGAAATCAATTTGCGCCGCTAGAAGACTACGAAAAATTTAATCTAGGTGTTGACAACGATCATCCATCGGGGTTGCTAATACTTCCGCATTTCGCAGGTGCAGGGACTCCGTATATGAATCCAGAAGCACGCGGGGCAATCGTGGGGTTGTCTCTAGAAACTACAAAAGAGCAAATCTATCAAGCTCTGATGGAAGGCGTAACATATGAAATGCGATTGAATCTCGATAAGTTTGCGGCAGCTGGTGCAAAAATTAACCAGATATATGCAACAGGAGGTGGCGCATCTTCTAAAGAGTGGCTCAAAATAAAGGCAGATATCATGGAAACAGAAATATTAACCATAACTTCAATGCAGTCTGGAACTTTGGGATGCATCATGTTAGCTGGTGTTGCTTGTGGAATATATGCGGATTTGCATGATGCCGCAGATAAACTTATAGAGGTGAAGGCAACTTATGCTCCAAATGCTGTTCGAGCTTTAGAATATCAAAGTTTATATCAAGAGTATAAACAGTTGTATCCAAAACTTTATCTATAGAAAAGGAGAATGATTATGAGGTTTGCGTTATTTTTTGGAAATAGAGGCTTTATGCCTGCAGAACTTTTGCTAGATGCCAGAACAGAAATGGCAGAAGCTGTTACAAAAGCTGGGTTTGAGTATATTATGATGGATGAAGATGCGACGCGATTTGGTGCAGTAGAAACTCGCGATGAAGGTAGGTTATATGCAAAGTGGTTAGAGGAAAATCGTGGAAATTTTGACGGAATCATTTTGTGTATGCCAATATTTATTGATGAAAATGGTGCGATCACAGCTTTAGAAAAGGCTGGAGTGCCAATATTAATGCAAGCCTATCCCGATGAAATTGGCAAACTAGATTTTGCTCACAGACGCGATGCCTTTTGCGGAAAGTTTAGCGTAACAGATGTATTTGAACAATATAGAACTCCGTACACAGTCTTTCAACCGCATGTAGTTCATCCGCTCTCTGAAGTATTTGCAGAAAATTTAAGAGACTTTGCGGCAGTTTGCCGAGTTGTTGCTGGAATGAAATCGTTTAATGTAGGTTGTATTGGTGCCAGAACTACTGCATTTAAAACTGTAAGATTTGATGAGCTAACTGCGCAAAGATATGGAATCAATATCGAATCATTCGACTTATCAGAGCTGATTTTTAAGGTACAAAATAAAGCGAACGACGATGCCGCTGTAGTTGCCAAACGAAATGTTCTGCTAAACTATACCAACTGCCAAAACGTGCCCGAAGAAAATTTAAATAACCTAGCCAAAACAGGCGTTGTGTTAGATGAGTATATAGAAGCATATAAGTTAGATGCGCTTACCCTGCGTTGCTGGAATGAAATGGAAGATATTTTGCACATTTGCCCTTGTGTATTGCTAGGAGAGTTGAACGATCGCGGAATTATTGCATCTTGCGAGATGGACTTGTGCTCGGCAATAACAATGAGAGCAATGCATCTGGCATCATTGAACGCAACGGCGTGCCTAGACTGGAACAACAACTATGGCGATGCCGTAGATAAAGTCATCCTATTCCATTGCGGGCCAGTGCCTCAAAGTTTGATGGCAGGAAAAGGTGAAGTAACAGACCACAAAATGATCGCAAAGACAGATCCAGGACATGGATGGGGATCAAATGAAGGCAGAATTCGTAACTTCCCTATGACATTTTCTAACTGCAAGATGGAGGATGGCAAAATATATATCTACTTCAGTGAAGGAGAATTTACTGAGGATGTAATAGAAGATGGCTACTTTGGATGCGCAGGGGTGGCGGCCATTGAAAATTTAGAAAACAAATTAAATAAGCTTGCTAGAAACGGATTTAAACACCACACGACTGTGGGAGAAGGGCATATGAAGAAAGTGCTAGAAGAGGCTTTCAAGTACTACCTAAAGTATGAGATTATTGATATAGACTAAATTGTCACTAATGACGGAATGGAGTTTAAAATGTTAGTTACCATGAAAGAAGTTTTGAAAATTGCAGAAGAGCGAAATATTGCCGTTGGGTCATTTAACACTCCAAATTTGGAGAATATTATAGCGGTGCTGGAGGTTGCGACTCGACATAATGTACCGGTAATATTGATGCATGCGGAGGTACATGAGGAAGTTGTGCCTATTAGATATATTGCGCCAGTGATGATTGCACTTGCAAAGGCAGCAGCTATCCCGGTATGTGTTCACTTGGATCATTGCGAAACATTGGAGTATTTAGAAAAGTCGCTAGAGCTTGGCTTTACGTCCGTTATGTATGATGGCTCCTTGCTACCATATGATGAGAACGTAGCAAATACGAAGGCTGCCGTTGCCATTGCCAAAAAATACGGTGCCAGTGTAGAAGCGGAGATAGGAATCTTAGGTGGTCGTGAGGCAGGTTCTTCTGATACCAGAAAAGTGGAGGATATGTATACCGACCCAGACTTGGCAGTCAAGTTTGTTCTAGAAACGGGCATCGATGCGTTGGCGGCTTCTTTTGGTACAGCACATGGATTCTATGCTTCCGCACCAAAGTTGGATTTCGAGCGCATCGAGAAAATTAATCAGATGGTGGATGTGCCTCTCGTTATGCATGGAGGATCTGGCGTTAGCCCCGAAGACTATCTCAGAGCGATAGATTTGGGAATCCGCAAGATCAATTATTATTCATATATGGCAAAAGCGGGAACAGAAGGTGTAAAGAGATATTTGGCGGAGCATCCCGATGTAATGTTTTATCACGAGCTAGTTAACGCAGCCATTGCTGATATGACTGAAAATGTGGAGAAGGCTATTGCAGTATTCTCAAAAAATGCTTAAGGCGAAAAAGGAGACGATCTTATGAATAAATCTAAAGTAGCGATGATGACAGCGGTGAAAACTTTTGAAATACAAGAGTATGATATTCCGGCGGTTGGTGACGATGAAATGCTAATTCGTGTAGAAGGATGCGGAGTATGTGGAACCGATGTTCATGAATATAAAGCTGATCCGTTTGGGTGTTTGCCAATCATATTAGGGCACGAGGGAACTGGCGAAATTGTAAAAATTGGTAAAAATATCAAAGAAGATACAGTGGGTAATACAGTTGCAGTAGGTGATAAAATTGTAACCAGTATAATTCCGTGCGGTGAATGCGATGCTTGTAAAAATACTCCCGAAAAAACGGAGTTATGTGAGGGAATGGGATGCTATGGATTGACCCCAGATGATGAAATTCATTTAAACGGTTGGTTTGCAGATTATCTATTTATTAGAAAAGGATCTACTTTCTTTAAGGTTAATGAATTTGATGTAAATACTCGTATTATGATTGAGCCATTGGCAGTTGGAGTTCAGGCAGTAGAGCGCGCAAAGTCAACTGGGCTATTAACTTTCAATACGCAATGTGTAATTAATGGTGCAGGACCGATCGGAATGTCTGTTCTTACGGTGCTAAAAACTATGGGCATTCAAAACGTAATTATGATCGATGGTAACGAATCGCGACTTGCATTTGCTAAAAAAGTGGGCGCAGCAACGACACTCAACTTCAAAGATTTTGCAGATAACGCGGCGTTGATAGCAGAGGTGAAAAAGCTCACCAAAGTAGGGGCTGGATTTGTTTTTCAAACCACTGGAAATGCAGCTGGGTTTGCAAATGCATTAAAATTTGTAAAACGTGGTGGCGGAATGTGTGAAGTGGGATATTTTGTAGAATTAGGAGAAGTATCAATAAATCCGCATACAGATATCTGCCATAAAGAAATTACGTTGGTTGGATCCTACGCATATACTCCTCAAATCTACCCTATAACAATAGATATGGTTCGTCGCGCAATAGAAATTGGAATCCCTATTTCAGAGATGGTAACTCATTGGTATCCGCTAGATCAAATAACAGCTGCGTTTGATATGAACATGAGTATGCAAGGAATGAAGATAGCTGTAGGACCAAGAATAATTTAAGAGTTATAATTTTTGAACAGTAATAGCCGCAATAATGGAGCCTTCTGACTTCGATAGTGAGGTAGTGGCTCGATGCCGGTAGTATGATCCATTTTTTTGCAAAATGCGAAACTCATAGCTATATTCTCTCACGCCGTTGTTATAAAGCTCCAACATATATATTAAGCTAGAGGACAAATCGGTGACTGTTTTATCATCCGGATGAACATGTCCCGGCAATATAAACTCAACAAAATCATTATATGATATACCAACAGCACTATATTGGATTTGTCCTTTGTATATATAGTTCAAAATAGTCGCGGTAGAGTAGTTGATATCTATAATAATCGATGCCACAGAGTCATAATAAGTATGATTTTGTGGTTTGTGTTTGTTTTTATTATGAGCATCTGATACAGCGACTGAAATAATGGCAATTAAATTAAATATAAAAAAGAGCATTATAAGTAAAATGGTAGATAGTTCCATGAAGTCACCTGCTTTATTTTAATTTAATGCTATATTATTCGAGATGTCAAAATTGGTTACTATTTTGTAGGATGTAATTCAGGTGTAATATCATTGTATATGGTAAATGTATTTTTTCCGCGTTTTTTCGATTGATATAATGCAATATCAGCAAAACGGTAGAGCTCCTTAAACGTCGTTGTGTCATCCATCACATTTGCAATTCCTAAACTAGCAGAAACAGTGACATTGATGTGACCATCAGAATATGTCTTGGTCAAGTTTTTATGCACATTCAAAACTTTGTCATGCAAATTTGGTACACTGGTTTTAAAGTATATAATAAATTCATCTCCACCAACTCGACCTATAACATCAGCATCTGCAAATATGGCTTTCAACTCCGTGGCCATCTCCTGCAATACCTGATCGCCTTTGTCATGCCCTAAGTTGTCATTAATAGCTTTAAAGTTATCAAGATCCACCATAAATAAAACGCCATCTTGTTTTGTTTCTATAAATTCAGAGATTAATTTTTCGGTAGTCATTTTATTATATAAGCCTGTTAAACCTTCGCATTCAACCTGTGTAGTAAGTTCTTTATCAGTAGCTTCGTATTGAATCATGAGCCGTAATGCCGTATAAAAAACTCCGATCATACATAAGCCAAAGACTACTTGATATAAAAAAATTTCTCTCTTGAACCAACTTTCGTTAAAAAATGACGAATTTGCAATTAATACAATCAGCAAGAAAAACAGTTTTAAGAATAGCATCTTGATTCTTTGGTGATTTCTACCAATTAATTGAAATGATTCAGGAGAGGTGTTTCGTAGTACTAGCCCCATTTCTGTACTACAAATTGTGGCAACAATTACCCTAATGATTATCAAATAAGTGGGATTAGAACTAATAGTTAATAGGCTATGACCTCCAACCAATGATACAACGGCCCAAATACTTGCAGACATCGATAGAAGATGTATAATCGCCATAAATGCGCAGCTCAACCTTAATAATACGCTCCCCTCAAACAGTATAAATACATGTAGTACATATAATAATGTTAAAAAAACATATGTTACTGTTGGAGATATTGTAATAGTATAAGCTGAGAAATTAATACAGATTGATATAATTAAAGACAAAACATAAACAGTGCCCCAGTGACTTTTATTTCGAAATTTTAGAATTTTACTGATTAAAATTGAAAATAATACATTGTTATTAAAATGTGCTAAAATAAATAAAAGATTCAATAGATATAATTCCATAGCTGTCACCTCGCAATAAACATTTTTGTGATGATATTTATATGTAAAAGAAAGCTTTTTGGTGATAAAGTAATTCTGATTTTTGGATATTTTTTGAGGAAAATAAAATTATGAGAAAAAATATTAGCAAAATGTAGTGTATGTTGTATGAAATATTTAATGAATAGCAAATATTATGTATCAAAAACTTGACAGCAACATATGGAAGTGCTAACATTGATTTAATACTAATATATATATATATATATAGCTAAAGATTTTGTAACACTTAAAAATAATGGGGGTACATATTTATGAAAAAAATGGTAAATAAATGGATATTTGCTGCTACAATATCTGCAATGCTTGTTGGATGCGGTGGATCAGATGAGGCTGTGAAAGTGAATTTTGAAAAAACGATAGATGCGGAAACAGGGAGAGAAGTAATTGGCGATATGTTTGTCGAAGGATTGCCTGTAATGAAAGAGCCATATTCTTTTAGTGTATTGATGTCTCGTTCTGTAAACGATTATTCTGCAAGTCATGACGAAAAGCATATTTTACCTATATTAACTGAAGATACAAATATTATTTTCGATATAGAAGATGTTACAACAAATATGAACGAAAAACTGAATCTACTATTTGCCGCTGGAAGTGGGTTGCCGGACATAATATGGGCACAACCTAGCGAAAGCACTATAAACAACAATACAACATTTCTATTTGAGTTTACAGAAGAAATTCTTCGAGAGTATGCCCCAAACTTAACCGCTCAAATTGAAGCCAATATACCAGAAGGACTTGATGTCCTCAAAAAAGCTGATGGAAAAATATATTCGCTTCCAACAGGTGTATACGCAGAATATGCAAACTCCGCAACTGCAGTTCCACTTATCAGAACAGACTGGTTAGATGCAGTGGGGATGGAAATGCCTACCACAACCGATGAGCTATACGAGGTACTAAAAGCATTTAAGACGCAAGATCCAAATGGTAATGGAAAGGACGATGAGATCCCTCTTGCATTCTGTCAGGCAAACTGGGCATCAAAACAATTCGCGTTTGCAGGACCATGGGGCATCGCTGGCAGAAATATTAATGATGCCGAAAATTATTTCGTAGTAAAAGATGGAGTGGTAGAGCCAACACTAAATTCGAAAGCGTTTAAGGACTACTTGTTATTTTTACACAGGTTAGCAAAGGAAGAATTGCTAGATGTAGAAGGATTTTCGCTAACCAATTCACAGTATCAGGCTCGCATAGATGAAGGGGTTGTTGGAATGATGTCCAATTGGGCGGAAGATCCCGAAATATGGGCACCGGTTCCGGTATTAGAAGCTCCGGGATATGAAGGGCAAGGGCTTAAGCATGGGCAAGAAGGACTGCGTACAGCAAATATGAACGGTTTTGTAATCACAACATCTTGCGAAGAGCCTCTTGCTGCACTCAGAGCATGGGATTACTTGCATTCAACTCCAGAGCTAAAGCGTATTGGACGTGATGGTAACGAGGGATTGCTATGGATAGATAATGGCGACGGAACTGCAACTGTGGCATCGCCAGAAACTCTACCAGACGGGATGACTAGCGATGTTGACCTAAACTATACCATTGCATTTAGAGGATTGGGACCGCTAATGTTTGGAGACGAAACAGCCAAGCCAAACATGAATGCGGAAGAAATAAATGACGATATACTAAGATATCAATACGTAGATTTCTACAAGGACTATTTTCCGGATGAATTTTTGCCGGTCCGCCCTGTAGATAGTAATAAACTGACTGAAAAAACTTTTTTGCAAACAGAGCTTGAAGCATATATCAATGGCTTTATTGCACAAAGTGTGCTAAACGGGTTAACCGATAAGCAATGGGAAGAGCATCTATCTCAGCTCGAAGCAGTTCAATACGATGCTTGGATTAAATGGAATCAAGATTATTTAGACGGCAAATTTTAACACAAAAAAAGGGGGGGTTCAGCCCCTCTTTTTCATATATATATCGATTATTTCTTGAACCTCTGTAATGGACAAATTTAGTTTTGTAGCTATGTCTATTGCGGAGAAGCCCATTTCTGAATATACTTCTACTTGTCCTATTGCTTTACCTTTTTCAAAGCCTTCAATAAGACCATCTTGTCTGCCATTTTCTCTTGCAGTGTCTATTTGTGTTTCATATATTACGTTGTTTTGAATTTGTCTTTCATAAATTTTTCGTTCATTGTCAGTCATTTTTAAAATGTTTAAAGCTTCGTCTACTCTTTTCATGATTTTGCTTTTGGTACTTTTATCCACTTTGCTATTTTTTAGTAAATATAGCCATTCATCAAATTTGGTTTTTACTTCATCATCAAACCTATTTGGCAAAATTATATAATACTCTGGAAAAATAGAAGGATCGTAATTTGTATTAGGTGAATATGTTGCAATAAAATTTTTGTTAGATTCATTGAGTTGAGTATTAGTTTTTAAGCCAGTAAAAGTTGTTTTACCAAGGTATACATCATCATATCCAAGACCCAATTCAAAATATACAATATTAATGGAAATGACTTTAACGATAGAGTCATATTTTTCGCCGATTCTTATATTTTCAACTATATTTTTGCTAATACCATATAGCATTCGCTTGAGGTAATATTTTTCTTCATTGTTTTGAATTTCTATAATATATCTGTTCTCCTGAGTATCTTTGACGAGAATATCAACGCGATTAAATTTATCAGAGGCACTATCTTGGTTACTTTCGCTCTCTAAAATCTCTTCTACCTGAACATCAAGATTAGTTAAATCCGAAATAAATGCTCCTAATATATCAAAATTGCTTTTATTTCTAAGGACCGTTTTTATTGCCCAATCAAATCTTATTAAATGGTTTTCTTTATTCACTGTAAAACACTCCTATCATATGTTTTCGATTGTTATAGTGTATCCAATTGACCCCCATTTTAATCGTTTAAGGTCGCAAAAAAAGGGGCATCGCCCCCAAAATATTTTATATTCAATTGTCTAAATATTAATTTGCCAATATGTCGCATTCCACTGCTGTTGCTTTCGATAAACTGGCGGCAGACGCAACGACTTCCCACTGATCCTTGTTGCCCGGAAAATATATAACATTCAGCGAGCCGCAGTTTGCAAATGCCAAGTCGCCTATGTATGATACTTCTTCTGGAATGACGACTTTTTGTAATTGATCGCAACCCTCAAAGGCCAAGCTGCCTATCGCAATGACAGGGGTTCCGCATATTTGATCAGGAATTTGTGCAAACGTAATTGTCGTTTCTGCATCTACAATCGTTCCCGTTAATACATCAAATTTAATTCGCCCATTTTCAATCCCTTCTACCTCGATCCACGTATACATTGATATTTGCTGATTAGAATCAACTGTTGAGTCCTCAACGGCTAATACGCATGATGCTTGCAATAGCATCGAGCCAATAATTAGAACACCAAATTTATTTTTCATGTGTACAATCTCCTTATTTATATTTGCTATTGACTAGCTTATAGCTCTATTGTACTCTGTGACGTAAATTTACTCAACAACTTTGCAGTCTTTTATTATGGGAATGTTTGGCATTCATAATAAAAAGAGGCTACATTTTACCCAACTTTGACTACATTTTGCCACTCTTTGACCGCTGACTTTCCTATGAAATTTATATTACAATGTGATCATAAAATAGATAAAAATTTTCGAAAGGAGAATGATTATGAACAAATTATTAGCGTTAATTGCAATAGTGGGCGGAGCATCAATGGGGGTAGCAACAGCCGCATATACAAACGACGAGGTGCACGCATCTATGACTGAGCAGATAGCGACCGTCTCTACATTTATATCAGAAAGCCCCGTGGCCGAGCTGGTAGCCAAAATTCCATTTGATCAGTTTACAGAGAAAATTAAGGAGCTGGTAGCAGACACACCGATTGCAGACTGGTTTGCCGAGGAAGATGTGATGATTGTCGAAGGCGATGCGTTTACAGAAATGAGTGAAACAGAAAAAGTAGCGTTGATGAATGAACGACAAACTAAAATTGCCAATGCCGAAAGAGGAATAGCTGCTCCTGCAATGGGCAACGCACTTACAGAAATGAGTGAAACAGAAAAAGTAGCGTCGATGAATGAACGGCAAACTAAAATTGCCAATGCCGAAAGAGGAATAGCTGCTCCTGCAATGGGCAACGCACTTACAGAAATGAGTGAAACAGAAAAAGTAGCGTCGATGAATGAACGACAAACTAAAATTGCCAATGCCGAAAGAGGAATAGCTGCTCCTACAATAGCAGAAACAGATGGCGTGGCAGCAGAATAAAATATATATAATGTATTTGATAAGGAGGATATTGATATGAAGAAAGCACTGGTTTTTGCATTATTAACAGCGGTTTCTGCAGTAGGGGGATATTATATTACTATTGAAACTCAAACTATGCCTACGGTTAGTGCAAAAGCGATGACTGAGATTGTGGCAAAAGAGTCTAAGGTTGAAAGCGGGAATATTATTATCGGTCTTGCAGAAACGGCAAGCATAACGATTCCAACCCATGCAATTTCGTTTGATTATGCGTTGGATATCGAAGATGTATTGGTAAAAGAAGGGCAGACGGTTGCAGTGGGCGATTCGCTATTTGATGTAGAAGTACAAAATGTGGATGCTGAGATTGAGCAATTAGAAGATCAGCTAGATGGATTACACGACCAACTGGCGAATATTGATGATGCAATCACAACTCTAAACAAAGACCATGCGGCCGCAGTAGTAGACAAGGGCATAGAGACTGAAAAAGCGCAGCTGACTCTAGAAAAAGCTCTGTTGCAAATCGAATCTAGTGCTGGAAATTATGAAACACAAATGTCGTCCTTTACAAGGCAAAAAGATTCTTTGCTGAAGAAAAAAGCAGATTTGCAAGCTGATCAGGCAGAATATAAAAGCATGATTAATACATATACCAAAGATTATGCAGTTCTCTCTGATTTAGAAGCTGAATACGACAAGTTGGAAGCCGAAATTGATGCAGATGACGACTGGGTTGATTCTACTCAGAGCGCTAAGATTGACGCCAAAGAAGCCGAAATCGAAGCATTGGAAGCAAAGATAGATCCACTAGAAGATCGTATTACTGCGTATGAGAAAGAAATCGATGCATTGGAAGCGCAAATTCCAGGATTAGAAGCCAAAATCGATCTGGTAGAAAACAATATTGATCAGCAAGAGCGGTATGTCGACGACCACCAGGATGATATCGATGCGCATGAGCAGAAGATCAAAGCTCAAGAAGATTTGGTAGATCAACAGCAAGATCTAATAGATGATCATAAAGACGCAATGGAAGACTTTGCAGATGAGAACGAAGATTATATGGGTATGAATGCCATTGAAGAAGATGACACCTGGGAGGATCGCATCGAGGAGCAAGAGGACAAAGTAGAAGACTTAGAGGAGCTGTACGAGGAAGAATATGCCAATAATGGCTACGATTCTAACAATCCAGAAGTTTACGAAGCGTACAATGCCTATAAAGCTGCATTTAATGAATTAGACAAAATGCGAGATGAATATGATGAATACGAAGAAAATTTTGAAGCTTCAGATACTGTGGATAAAGAGTATACGATTCTTGAGGATGAGCTCGATGCGCTAGAAGATGAATTGGATGCGCGTAAAGATGTTCTCGACGATATGAACGATGAGCTCGATGATATGAAAGACGTGCTCGTAGATTTAAATGATGTAATTTCAGACTATAACAATGTTGACATTGCAAATATAAAGGATGACATTGCAGATATAAACGATCGGATTGCAGATATAAATGACGATGACATTGGTGCAATAAAAGATGAGATTGCGGATATAAACGACCAAATTTCGGATATAAATAAAGAAATCGCAGATATAAATGATGATACACAGGATTTAAATGAGGGGATAAGTGACAAGCGCGATGCTCTGACAGAACTAAAAGATGAGATAGCGCAAGTGGAAGCTGATCTAAAAGATGTCTATGGCACACAAGATTTAGACGACTTGCAGGATGCTTTAGATGATATAATTTATGACCTAGAAGAAAATGCGAAGGATCTCGACGACCTAAACACCGATATCGACAACAAAGTAGCAGAAGAAAAATATAATGTTGCTATCGATGAGTTGGATGTTTCTCAGGCATATGCAAACTATGATACTTCCGTAGAAAATGCACAAACTAAGATTGACAATATCGTAGAGGACATTGCAGATGAAAGAGAAGATCGCGAAGATTTATTAGCGGATATTGCAGAGCTGGAAGCCGAGATTGATGAGCTCAACGATATTTTAGCAACATCGAAAATTGTTAGTGACATCGATGGATTTGTTACCGAAATTGCCGTCGCAAAAGGTGACGAACCCAAGGAAAAAACTATTCTCATAGAGATTGCAAGCCATGTTGATAACACCTATGCTACGACGAAGGTTTCGCAAGATGATATCGCAAAAATTAAGGTGGGGCAAGATGTGGAAGTTAGTATTTCGGCTCAAGATGATGCGACGTATATGGGGACAGTCGATAAAATTTCATACTCTGCAGGACCTAGTATGAGCGGAAATGTAAATTATACAGTAACCACTTTGTTATCTGGAGATACCTCAGGATTGTATGAGGGAATGAGTGCAGAAACTACATTCATTGAAAGCAAGGCTCTGGATGTGCCTGTTGTGGAAATGAGAGCTGTGAAGACTGCTGGGTCATCGAGCGTTGTAAAAACCAAGGATGCGGATGGCAATGTACAAGAAGTTGCAGTTACCTTGGGATTGAGCGATGGCATAAGGACTGAAATTACTAGTGGCATTAATGTTGGAGATACAATCTTAATAGAAAGCGCTGTAACAAATATGAATAGTATTATCAAAAGTGGAAATACTGGAAATCCAGTAGCGACGCAAATGCCTAGTTCGATTCCTTCTGGAATGATGCCTTCTAGGGGTGGTGGTGGATTTCAAAAATAAGTAGTGGGAGGTGATTGATGTGAAAATGTCAGAAATAGTGAGCTTGGTGATGACTAGCATATTGCAAAATAAGTTTAAAGTATTGCTAACATCGCTGGGGATTATTGTTGGGGCATTAACTATTGTAATGGTTGTTGGTATTGGAAAAGGTGGAGAAGCAGATGTTGCCGATCAGTTTAAAAATTTAAACGCAGCTGCCATAGAAATAGAAAGCGTCGCTCCTGCCAGTAGTGCGAGCGATATGATGAGCATGATGATGATGATGCGTTCTGCTGGAGGGGGAGGAAGTAGAGGGATGGCGATGCCGAGCTCTACCGCAGATATCGCAACCCTAACTCAAGAGAATGCAGAGGAAATGATGTTTTTTATCGATAACTTGGTAACAGTTACTCTTGTTGGCAACTCTTCGCAATCTGTATTTGGCGGGGAAATATTAGAAGAAGCAGTTGATAAAATCATTGTTGGTGCCAGCCCAGAGTATCAACTCACTACTAATCTAGAAGTAATCAGTGGAAATTTTATTACCGAAGAGGATGAAGCAAATGAGGAGCGAACAGCTGTGTTGGGCTATGATGTTGCAGTTGAACTATTTGGGATAGCGGAGTATGCATATGGAAACGACATTGCGATCGATGACAAAAATTATAGCGTTGCGGGAGTTATAAAAGCCACCGATTCGATATTAAATGGCGTACAAATCGACAATGCTATTATAATTCCATATTCTACCGCACAACAATATACTTTTACAGACGATACCAATCCCCAGATGATCGCACTGGCAAAAGATATTGAGTCGGTTGATATGATCATCGCAAAGTCTGAAGTGTTATTAAAGGAGATTCATCCTAAGGGGGAGTTTGTAATTTCGGATGCGGGCACAGAAATGGAGGCAGCGTTGGCATCTGCAAACACGCTTTCTTTGTTACTTATGAGTGTGGCAACGATCGTATTTATAGTTGGGGGCATTGGAATTATGAACGTGCTCTTTGTATCGGTAAAGGAAAGGACTCCGGAGATAGGTGTGCTCAAAGCTCTCGGAACATCTAAACTAGATATCTTGCTACAGTTTTTATTAGAGGCAACATTTATAAGCATCTTTGGTGGGATCGTTGGTGTTGGATTAAGCTACATTATTATTCCACTTATGGAGTATACTGATATTAGGGTGGAAGCGTCACCAGAGGCTGCAGTAATGGCACTGGCATTTGCAATTATTACTGGTACCGTTTTTGGCTTTTATCCTGCTTTAAAAGCTTCAAGATTGAGTCCAATAGAAGCGTTAAATTCAAATTAAATCCAAACTAAATCGAAAGGAGAATATCTACTAATGAATGATGCGAATGTAATCGAAATGACAAATATCAATAAATCGTATAAGATGGGATCGGAGAGTCTACACGTTCTAAAGGATGTAAGTATAACAGTGGCAAAAGGCGAGTTCGTAGCTATTCTTGGCCCATCTGGTTCTGGAAAGTCGACGTTGATGAATATCATAGGATGCATGGACACGTTGGATACTGGCGAATATACGCTAGCGGATGTGGCGGTGCATAAGGCAAACGAAAAGCAGTTAGCAAAGATACGAAATCAGCAAATCGGATTTATATTTCAGAAGTATCAGTTAATTAATAAGTATACAATATTGCAAAATGTAATTTTACCATTGCTAGCACGAGGGCAAACCACGCATCATGCAAAGAAGGCAGGAATAGAAAAGTTGAAAGATCTCGGGCTAGGGGAGCGTCTTAGTCATAAGCCAAAAGAGCTCTCCGGAGGTCAGCAGCAGCGTGTCGCAATTGCCAGAGCCGTTGTAACAAAGCCTAGCATATTACTTGCTGATGAACCAACCGGAGCTTTGGACTCCAAAACAGGTCAAGAAGTTATCGAGATATTTCAAAAAATTGAGCTGCCAAAGAATCATCTTCATGATTAGCACGACCTCAAATAGCCGAAAAACGCGCAGCGATATTATCAGAACGTTGTGGCCTGGTGGCCCCCGCAAGAAGATACACTTATAAAACTAGAAAAATATCACACAGCTACCGCAATCAACCTTACTTATACATTTGATTTGCCGACGACCTCAAAATAGCCGAAAACGCGCAGCGAATTATCAGAATCGTTGATGGGCAAGTTGCTTGAGTCTCCCTTTTGGGGAGGCTTTTTAATTTATCCCTTGAAAACTAATTGTGAATGAACTATAATGAAAAAAATTATGATAGAGGAGTTATAAAAATGTTAGATATTAAATTAATTAGAAGCAATTTTGATAAAGTGAAGAAATCATTAGATAGCAGAAATTCAAATATAGATTTGTCTGAGTTTATCACATTGGATGCAAAGCGTCGTTCTATTTTAGCAGAAGTGGAAGCCCTAAAAAGCACTCAAAATTCTGTTTCTAAGCAAGTGCCCATTTTAAAGAAAGAAAAGAAAGATACAACAGAAATCCTAGCGCAAATGAAAGAGCTCTCCGAAAAGATTAAAATATTAGATCAAGAAGTTAAAGAAGTGGATGACAAACTCAATTCGCTATTGCTAACGATTCCAAATATGCCAAATGAGAAGGTTCCTGTAGGAGCAGACGATGCGGACAACTTTGAAATGAGAAAATTTGGAAATGTACCAACTTTTGATTTTGAGCCAAAGCCGCATTGGGAAATCGGGGAAAATCTCGATATTCTAGACTTTGAAAAAGCCGGAAAAGTTACTGGTTCTAGATTTACATTTTATAAGGGGCTAGGTGCCAGATTAGAGCGTGCGTTAATAAACTTTATGCTAAACACACACATAGACGAGCATGGATACGTAGAAATTCTGCCACCATTTATGGTAAATAGAGCAAGCATGTTTGGTACCGGGCAGCTGCCAAAATTTGAAGAGGATGCGTTTAAGGTTGCGAATACCGATTACTTTCTTGTTCCAACTGCAGAAGTGCCAGTTACAAATATGTATCGCGAGCAAATTCTAAAAGGAGACGACCTCACTATCAAACATTGCGCGTATTCAGCATGTTTTAGAGCAGAAGCTGGATCTGCAGGGAGAGATACTCGAGGTATAATTCGTCAGCATCAGTTTAATAAAGTAGAATTAGTAAAATTTGCCAAGCCAGAAAACTCATATGAAGAGCTCGAAAAGCTCACAAATGATGCGGAAAATATATTAAAGATATTAAATTTACCATATAGAGTAGTGCGCCTTTGCACAGGAGATCTTGGGTTTAGCTCTGCGATGACATATGATATAGAAGTGTGGATGCCTAGCTATGGCAAATACGTCGAAATTTCTAGCTGCTCCAACTTTGAAGATTTTCAGGCCAGACGCGCAAATATCAAATATAAAAACAATATCAAGGATAAAGCTGAATTTATTCATACATTAAATGGCAGCGGATTGGCAATAGGCCGCACTGTGGCAGCGATTCTTGAAAATTATCAGCAAGCAGACGGCAGCGTCATAATTCCAGAGCCACTAAGAAGCTATATGGGCGGAGCAACTAGTATCAAAAAAGCATAAAACAGAGGAGACATCATGAAAAAAGGAATTATCACCGTAATAGGAAAAGACAAGGTTGGAATTATAGGAAAAGTATGCGTTTTACTCAGTGAAAATAATGTTAACATTTTGGATATCTCGCAAACGATTCTGCAAGATTATTTTAATATGATTATGATAGTGGACTTGGATGGCAATGCTATTGCGTATAGCGAGCTCGTAGCTAAACTAGATGACTGCGGCAAAGAGTTGGGTGTGCAAATTAAAGTGCAACACGAAGACATCTTTACTTGCATGCACAGGGTATAGGGGGGCGGCAAGAGATGATTTCGCATCTGGAAATATTAGAAACGAACAAGATGATACGCGAAGAAAACTTGGATATCAGAACGGTGACGATGGGTATCGATCTGCTCGATGTTGCTTGTGACGATTTGGACAGGCTGTGTAACAAGATATACGACAAAATTGCATTTGCGGCAAAGGATCTTGTAAAAACCGCAGACGAAGTAGCATTGAAATATGCAATTCCAATTGTAAATAAACGTATTGCAATTACGCCGATAGCGCTGGTGGCCGCTTCAACGAAAGCCAACTCCTATGTTAAGATTGCAAAAACTTTGGATAGAGTAAGCGCAGAGGTAGGGGTCAATTTTATTGGCGGGTTTTCGGCTCTTGTAGATAAGGGATATAGCAACTCGGCAAAGGTTTTGGTTAGCAGCCTGGCACAATCGCTTAGCGAAACCGAACGCGTATGTGCTTCGGTAAATGTTGGTAGCACTAGAACTGGCATCAATATGGATGTGGTAAAAGAACTGGGAGAAGTGATAAAGAACGCAGCATCGCTAACTGCAGATCGTGCAAGTATTGCTTGTGCAAAGTTTGTGGTTTTCTGCAATGCACCAGATGACAACCCATTTATGGCAGGGGCGTTTCATGGGGTAGGGCAAAACGATACTGTAATTCATGTTGGAGTGAGTGGTCCCGGAGTAGTAAAGCGCGCATTGATGGATGTGAGAGGCAAAAGCTTTGAACAAATGTGTGAATGTATAAAGCGTACCTCGTTTAAAATGACTAGAGCCGGGCAAATGGTTGCCAAGGAAGTTGCAGAAAACTTGGGAGTGCCATTTGGAATTATCGATTTGTCGCTAGCCCCTACACCAGCAATTGGAGATAGCGTGGCAGAAATATTAGAGGAGATGGGCTTGTCTGCAGCAGGTGCACCTGGATCCACCTTGGCATTGGCAATATTAAATGATGCAGTAAAAAAAGGTGGGGTAATGGCATCGTCTAGAGTTGGCGGCCTGAGTGGGGCATTTATCCCAGTAAGCGAGGATCACGGAATGATAGAAGCCGCGCAAGCAGGTCTGTTAACACTCGAAAAACTAGAAGCAATGACCTGTGTCTGCTCGGTGGGGCTAGACATGATTGCCATTCCGGGAGATACTTCGGCAAGCACGATTTCGGGAATCATTGGCGATGAGATGGCGATAGGAATGATCAACGGAAAGACTACAGCGGTGAGAATTATTCCTGCAGCTGAAAAAAATGTTGGCGATGAAGTAGAGTTTGGAGGGCTATTGGGTACGGCACCGATAATGGCTGTCAATACCGCATCATGTGAAAAGCTAATAGCAAGAGGCGGGCGAGTTCCGGCACCTATTCATAGTTTCAAAAACTAGGCAATGGCAAAAAAAATCCTTTCTGTATTGATGGCAGAAAGGAGCTTCTTGATATTTATAGTACATATCTAAGTACTGCATAGTAGTGGCAGCAGCTGCCCAATAAGCAAAATATATGAAAGAGCTCATGAAAGCCAAAGCGTTGGGATATATTGGGTTTTTTGATAGCGTAGATTATTCCGCCAATGGTATACATCACCCCGCCCAATACAAGATAAAAAATGGCTCCTGGTTGCAAAGATGCGCATAGAGGCTTAACCGCGACTATTGAAAGCCAACCCATTCCCACATACATAGATGTCGACAAAATGCGTGGCATCTCGATCCAAAATATTTTCATTATAACGCCGCTGATTGCAAGAGACCAAATGACAATAATAAATGTCCATTGCCAAATTCCAGCAAGGCCAAACAAGCAAAAGGGCGTATAAGACCCCGCTATTAAGACAAATATCATTGCGTGATCGAGTTTTTTTAATCGCACTAAAATATTTTCCTTGACGTTTACCATATGATATATACCGCTCGCTGTATATAACGAGATTAAACTTAAGCCAAAGATGGTAATGGAAACAATAGCTTTAACTGTGAGCGAATCATTTCTGCCGCTTATAATAAATAAAAGAATAGTGCCGACAAAAAATAAAAGTGCGCCGCCCAAATGGGTATATGTGTTAATTGGTTCTCGGACCATAAGAAGACCTCCTAAAATAATTTTACATTAAATATATCACATGCATAATAGGAATACAATAGAGTTATTTTGACAATCAATTTAAATTGCCGACATTTTACCACTTTTAGAATAGTGACTTTTAGAAAAATTTGTGGTATAATATGGTTATAAATATTTGAAAGGATGATTTACACTATGAAAAAGTTTTTAACATTATCACTAGCAACGCTTATGGCAGTTAGTATTTCGGGAGTTGCAACCGCAGCGGAGGAAGACGGGGCGCATCAATATTGCACAGAATATTTCTTCGATAAATTGAGTGATGATGAAAAGAAGATGTACGAAGAGATGAACGAGGTTGACAAAAGAGAATTTAGAAAGATGAAGCATGAAGAAAAATTTATCGCAAGGCTCAATGAAGAAGAGCAAAAAGCGTATGAAAAACTGGATGATGCCGGCAAAGAGGATTATAGAAAACAAAAGCATGAAGAAAGATTGATTGCGCGTCTAAGCAAAGAAGAGAAAAAGGCCTATGAAAAGATGGATGAAGCTGGCAAAAAAGCTTTGAGAGAGCAAAAGTATGAAGAGAACTTTGTAGAAAAGTTAAACGAAGAAGAGAAAGAAGAATACGAAGCACTGAATGACGCCGATAAAAAGGCTTTCAAAGATGCAAAAATCAAAGAGTACCATCAAGGAAAAGCTACTAATTAATAAAATTCCCCCACCGTTATAAGTGGGGGCTTTATAATTTATACGAATAATTTAGAAACAGATAAATCCTCATGAATTCTGCGAATAGCATCTGCGAATAGTGGTGCCGTATTAATTTCCTGAATTTTGGCCAGCTTTTTTGCCTCGGGTATTTTAATAGTATCCAATATAACAAGCTCTTCTATAGGAGAAGCGTTGATTCTATCTATTGCAGGGCCGGAAAGCACTCCGTGAGTACAGCAGGCATAGATGCTTGTGGCCCCACGGTCTTTTAATGCTTCGGCGGCGTTGCATATGGTTCCGGCAGTATCAATCATGTCGTCTATCAAAATTACTTTTTTGCCTTCCACTTCACCGATAATATTCATTATCTCACTTACATTAGCACGCGTACGTCTTTTATCTATGATGGCAAGAGGTGTGTTCAGCTTAGTTGCAAATCCGCGAACTCGACCTACGCTTCCCAAGTCTGGAGACACTGCAACTACATCGGTTAGATCATCGTTAAATTTATCCATATAATATTTGGTAAGTACTGGCATTCCTACTAAATGGTCTACTGGTAAATTGAAAAATCCTTGAATCTGCGCGCAGTGCAAATCCATAGTTAATAGCCTATCGGCACCTGCTGTTTGCAACAAATCTGCCACTAGTTTGGCACTGATCGGATCTCTTGCTCTTGTTTTACGATCTTGTCTGGCATACCCATAATAAGGAATGACCGCAGTAATTCGTCCGGCGGATGCCCTTTTCATAGCATCTATCATTATTAATAATTCCATAAGATGATCGTTTGTTGGCATTGATGTTGGTTGAATTATAAAAACATCTGCTCCACGGACTTTTTCATCAATCTTAACAGAAATTTCTCCATCGCTAAATGCCGATACTTCTGATTGCCCCAACTCAATCCCCAGCTCTTCAGTTATTTCTAAAGCCAGTTCTTTATGTGCATTTCCTGTAAAGATTTTAATATCTGTATAATTTCTAATCATCGTTCAATGCCTCCTATTAAATTTTAAATACCTCGCATAGTTAGTTAGTTTTTCGATTTTTGGCACGACCCTCTTTGTTGACTTGTTTTGCTCGAGCAATAGCCAATGTGTTTTCGGGAACATCTTTTGTTATAGTAGATCCTGCAGCTATATATGAGTTAGCCTCTATAGTAACAGGCGATATTAAATTGGTATTGCACCCGATAAATACGTTATCTTGTATTTCGCTGCGATATTTATTTTTGCCGTCATAATTTACTAAAACGGTTCCGCAACCAAAGTTTACGTGGCTGCCAACATCGGCGTCTCCGACATAAGTTAGATGCGAAATCTTTGTGCCTTCACCAATAGTAGAGTTTTTGATTTCTACAAAATCCCCAATCTTAACATTTGCTTCTATGTGGCTATTTGGTCTAACATATGCAAAAGGGCCTAAATGTGTATTGTGACCAATTGTACTATCAATTATAACACTACTTTCAACATCGACACCATTTTCGAGAATGCTATTAGTAATTTTAGTATTATATCCGATGCGGCATTCGTTTCCGATTTTGGTGTGAGATTTTATAATGCAGCATGGCTCTATAACTGTGTCAATTCCTATTTCTACATCAGGTTCGATATAAGTATTTTGAGGGTCCTCTATTATTACACCATTTTCCATATGTTGGATATTTATTCGCTCTTTCATAATGGCAGTAGCTTGGGCCAATTGGACTTTGGAATTGACACCCAAAATTTCGCGTTCATCTTGGATCATATACGCATCGATTTTGCCGTCTTCCGAACTTATAATGTCTAATACATCTGTAAAATAGTATTCATTTTGAGCATTATTGTTGGTGAGTTTATCTAATGCGTGTACTAATTTGGCGGCATTGAAGGCATACATCCCGCCATTAATCTCGGTGATGCGTTTTTGATTTTTGTCGGCATCTTTTTCTTCTACGATTTTTTCGAATTCATTAAACCCATTTCGAACGATTCGACCATATCCAAATGGATTACTTACACGTGTAGAGAGAACTGTTCCCAAAGAATTGTGCTTTAAATGATAGTCAACCAAATTTTTGAGTGTTTCGACGGTAACAAGAGGTGTGTCTCCGTATAGTATTAAAACTAAGTCGCAATCGGTTATAAAATCTTTTGCTTGCATAACGGCATGGCCGGTGCCCAATTGCTCGGTTTGTACTCTATACTCTACAGAATCTCCAATTTCGGTCCTAACTTCATCTTCCATATATCCAACCACTAAGCATACTTCGGCGCCCAAGTCTTTTGCCGCTTTAATCGGATATTCCACAATGGCCTTATCAAAAACTTTATGCAATACTTTTGCTTTATTACTTTTCATCCTAGTTCCTTTTCCGGCCGCTAGGATTACTGCTTTAATATTCATAACACAAACCACCCTTCTATATATATACATGTAGTATTTATGCATTTATCACATTATTATTCATCTTGGGGACGATTATTTTTTAGACAAAAATCCAACCAAGAGCAGCCTTTGCAAATATGTTCTAATTCTCCTGCATCCAAAATTTGTTCTTTAACTAGGTTTTTAAAGTCTTCCCATAAAAATGTTTGATGCGGTTCTAGATTAAGAAAATTGAGTACATTGTTATCAAGCCCAAGTACTTTTTCATATCTACCGCATCGTTCTTCTGACGTTTTATGTGGACAGTGTTGGCACAATACATCGCAGTCTGGGAACAATTCAATTTCTGGATTTTTTTGTAAAATTTCAATAAACTCAATCATGTGAGCAACAAACTCTTCGCTATATCCTCTTCCTCTAAATAGTTGTATACATAATCCATGGTGTGGTCGTAATTTATACATATCAACATCTCCCCCTAAAAACTCTTATTAGCAATATACTTTATAATTATGAGATATTAACAATTCGTGAGCCTGTATTCTATCATTTTCAGATTTAAATACTATTCGTAATACCCCTTCTTCGAATTCACGATTATTAACAATTCCTATATCTTTGATATTTACAGCATTGCTACTGAGGATAGTTGCCAACGTGGCTATACTGCCAGGGCGGTCTTTCACATCAACAAAGAGATTATAAGTTTTTGCAAATACGCTTTGTATTCCGTCTGTAAATGTTTCGCGATATAATTTTGCGCACTTAAAGAAATCGAAAATTGCGTTTTCATTATCTGTTGTCAAATTTAGTTTAAACTCATTTAGCAGTTTGATATAGTCGTCAATGGTTTTTATTATTTCGACTTTATTGGAAAACGAAATGTTTTCCCACATTGTGGGGTCGCCAGAAGCTATGCGTGTAATATCCTTAAATCCGCCCGCAGCCAATGTATGCAAATATCGATCTTTAGTATCAGTTTGCTTTACTAAATTTACCAAAGTTGATGCGATAATATGTGGCACATGGCTTATCGTTGCCGTAATTTGATCGTGAATTGTCTCGGGCACAATAATAGGAATGGCTCCTAATCTTTCTATAATTTTGTGTAAAATAAATACTATAAACTCTGGTGTATCACCAAAGGGTGTTAAAATATAATAAGCGTTTTCAAATAGATAATCTGTAGACGCAGTGTAGCCAGATTTTTCTGACCCTGCCATTGGGTGACCTCCGATAAAATATGCGTGAGTACCAGCTAATAATGGCTTAACCTGTTCTAATATACCCGATTTTGTACTGCCTACATCGGTTATGATGCAGTCTTTTGCCACATATTGGAGCAGAGTTTGTACAATCGGTACAATTTCAGAAACTGGAGTACAAATAAATACTATGTTACAACCGGTAAATTCGCTTCCTATGGCTGGTGATATTTTATTTATCACTCCGTCTTCCTTTGCTTTATTTAGAGATTCGATATCGCTATCATATGCTATTATGTCACTATGGTTTGAGTTAATCTGTTTTAAGGTTTTTGCAATAGAGCCTCCGATTAATCCAAGACCAATTATACCAATTTTCACTATTTATTCCTCCCAAAATTTTTAATTACATCATATTTTAGCACTTTTGATCACTATATACAAGTTTGAAAAATTTTTAGCGGTTGCGGTATATTTTGTTTAAGATGGTGGAAAAAATATAGCAAGGAGGTATGATGATGAAACTAATTAAAGCAAATGACTATAATGATTTGAGTAGAAAAGCGGCAAATATTTTGTCAGCTCAAGTTATACTAAAACCTCGAAGTGTTTTGGGGTTGGCAACAGGATCGTCTCCTATTGGAGTCTATAAGCAACTGATTGAATGGTACCAAAAAAACGACATAGATTTTTCGGAAGTAACGACTGTAAATTTAGATGAGTATGTGGGGTTAGCTCCAGAGAATCCGCAAAGTTATAGATATTTTATGAATCACCATTTTTTTAATCATATTAATATAGATAAAACTAAAACTCATGTGCCAAATGGTATTGCAGATGATCTCGAAAAAGAATGTGAGGCATACAATCATTTACTAGATGAAGTGGATGGAATTGATATGCAATTATTAGGAATTGGTTTAAATGGTCATATTGGATTTAACGAACCTGACGGCGAGTTTGAAAAGCTAACGCATGTGGTGAATTTAAACGCTAGTACGATAGAAGCCAATAAGAGATTTTTTGAAAAAATAGAGGATGTACCAAAATCTGCCATTTCTATGGGCATCAAATCTATTATGCAAGCAAAACATATTGTGCTTATTGTGAGTGGTCAAGAAAAATACGATATTTTAAAGCAGTCACTTTTTGGACCGGTGACTCCACATGTTCCGGGGTCTATTTTGCAACTGCATTCGCATTTAACTGTGATTTATTCTTGTGGCAGAGAATTATAATATAGGAAAGCTTTTTTAGACTCCCAAGGATGTAGTAAATGCAATAAGCATCTGCAGTTGGTTTTCGTCTAATGAAGGTGCCAGATTATTGAAAATTTCAATGGGGTCTAGCTTTTCGAGAGGGACAGACTTTGGCATATGAATTGATTGTGGATTTGGAAAACGCTGAGCCGGCTCCTCTTGATACGCATGAAATTGAGGATATACTGTTTCCGTATTAAATTGTTGCTCAAACAAATTTGAATATCTCTGTGGAGTGGGATCAGCCGCATGATGCGACGAAGTTGAGTGGTCATGGTGATGCAATTTTGCAAGCAGATCCATCGTCTTAAATATCATGTCGGCTATTTGAGCTTTTTCGGGGCTCAGATGGTTACTTAGTTCAATTAGTAAATTTTGTTGCCAATCTCCTTCTTTTGGTGTTGAAAAAAATTCATCTTCGTTGTAAAATTTGATTGTATTAATCAATTCAATAACTTTGATTGCGATAGCAAATTGCTTCTGTAAATTCTTGTCAAAATATGGTAATATACATTTGCACACTATCAAAAATTCGTTATTTATAGCTTGGTCTAATTGGTTAGTAAATTCACTCATTTATAAACACCCCTTTTAGTGTCTGTTCTTAATACTTTATGATATAGGCTTGGAATAATAGAACATAGGGGAATGCAAAAGAAAAGGAGGGTTATGATGACTAAAATATTGAGAGAGATTGCAAGTGATATTTCTATACAATATTCACAGAAAAAAGAACAAAAAAAAAAAAAATTGTAGAGGATGAAGTATATGAGGCAATTAGTGATATAAATAAGAAGTTATTGGGTCTAATTACATTTATAGTGTTTTTATCTTGTACGACAGATTCGGGGTTTTCATTATTAATAGTTCCAATTATAATCGGTGCGGGGATGATCAAAGAAGATATCAAAGTAAAAAAGCGTATAGAGATTACACAAAAGTATAAAGCAAATAAAAATAAATTTCGCGATGCGGAATGGTGGGACTAGGCAACTCTCTAAGAGAGAGTTTTTTTTATTTCTAAAGGCCTTTTTATGCCAAAATGGTTGCGCGCTCCTGACATTTAATTTACAAATATTTCGAAATGATTTTAATTAGAAAAAAAAGTTGACTACATTTAAAATAAATGTTAGAATTATTTAAATTTTATAATAGAATTGCAACATAACAGATTATATTGTTACAATGAGTGGTTCTATTGTACCTATAAAAAGGAGGATTAAATGAAAAAAAAACTATCTGCATTAGTAGTTGCAAGCATAATTAGTGCATCTTGCACAACAATTTTTGCGATGGATGAGACTGTATTTATTCCTGTCACGGTCGGGATTACCGAAAAGCTTGATGTAAGCCCCGAGTTTTTGCCCATGTCTGATCCAGATAATATTAGACAATGGCAGTTGAGCGTAACGATGTCAGATGAATTTGAAGGTACAACGCTAGATTCAACAAAATGGTATAACTATCATCCGTTTTGGTCTGGAAGAGGTCCGTCGTCTTTTCATAAAGAAAATGTGAGGTTAGAAGATGGCAAATTAGTTCTTTCATCTACATATGAAACTAAACCGACAGAAACTATGTTAGAATTATCCAAAAAACATGGAGACGAATATCACACTTATGCTTCAGCGGCAGTGGTCAGTAAACATAAAGGTGGCTATGGCTATTATGAAGTTATGACTCGTACTGCACCTATTGGGATTTCGTCTTCGTTTTGGTTTAGAGACCCAAAAGTGGCAAAGCGTGAGATAGATGTTTATGAACAAGTGGGAAGGCCAGAAGATGGAAAAATTATCAAGGCTGACGGCTCTACTATTCACGGAAATACGCATCGTTTTGATCACGCCGATGGGAAAAATACCACCACGCCATTTGGTCTAGATACCGGAATTGATCTAACAGAAGATTATCATGTTTATGGACTCGAATGGGGCAAAGAAAAAATTCGATTTTATTTTAATGGACAATTGATCTATGAATTTGATAATACAGAAAAGCAAGAAATTTTTGAGCCGTTACATGTAATATTTGATATGGAAACTAGATTATTTGATATTAAAACTGATCCGCCTGCAGATAAATTTTATACTTACACAGCTGCAGATGGCGAAGAACGATACACCGGAGATTTTCATATAGAATACTTTAGAGCATGGCGTTCTGATATACCGCAAGATGCTTCTGATCATGAAATTGAAGTAGAAGACTATAAGCATCCTGTAAATAATTTTGTTGCGGAGTACGGTTCTCCCACAATTACTGAAACTAGCGTTGCTGTTGATCCAATTTGGGAAAGCATAAATCCTATATCATTCTTGCAGGCAAAACGCGGGGAAATAACGGAAGATACTGAGTTTGCTGGAGTTAAAGCTATGTGGGACGAAGATTATTTGTATATTTTATGTGAAGTTGTTGATTCTGAAATATATAAAAATCCAACAACAATTCACGAAAGCGACTGTACTGAGCTCTATATTAGTGCATATAAAGATACTACCGGACAATACGGTATAGACGATTTTTGGATCAAAATTTATCCAGATGGAACTACTCAAAATCATGAAAATATGCCAGAGGGAACTATTACCAACAGCTTTTTAACAGCAGCAGGATATACCACTCAGTATAAAATTCCACATAAGTTATATAATGGTCGAACGGGGGCCACTATAGGTTTTGATATTCAGATTAATGATGCATCAGAGCAAGCTGGCGAGCGACATACCATTCTCGGTTGGAATGATACTGTCAATCAAGCATACAAAAATCCAGATGTGTTTGGACAGCTAACTTTTGAAGACGCCAATGGCAACAACGAGCCGATTTCAAATATGCCTCTAATTTCGTTTGAAGATGGAGAAGATCCTGTCTGGTCGGTATCTGGAAACAAAAAAACTGCGTCTGAAATTGTATCATACACAGGAGTAAAAGCAATGTCGGTGACAATGGGCGAGCGTGCCACCGCAAAAGCAGATGTAACAACTCTAACATTGGCTCCAAAAAGCGGAGTGTGGAATATCGGAGGAAATGATCGCATCGTGTCGACGATAACAAATCCCACCGATGAAAGTATTCAAATTAGAATTAACGTAGCAGATGCGCTTGGAAATGAAAAGATGACGTATTTTACAGTAGCTGCAGGTGCGACAAAAGAATGCGTCATAGGTCCAGAAAAGCTGGGTCGGCCGGGAGTGAATGCTTCTGCGTGGACTGGAGATGGGCACTCAGGAAATGGGGTTGATACTTCGCAAATCACAAAAATCAAGTATTATATGCCAGAAGAACTCGCAAATGTTATGAAAGGTGTAACTCAAGCAACGTTCGTTGTCGACGAAGTCTATGCTACTAGATAGCAAATATAAGGAGGATTTATTTTTATGAAAAAATTATCAGCGTTAGTTATAGCAGGAGTTATTGGAATTTCTACAACCAGTTTATTTGCAGCAGAGCCTCATCCAATCAAAACTATTAAAGCAGAATATGGCAGCCCGGTTATCGAAAAGACTGCCGTTGATCCATTGTGGGATAATGTATTGCCGGTTTCGTTTCTGCACGCAAAAAAGGGTGCGATTACAGAAGAAACAGAATTTCCATCAGTAAAAACTATGTGGGATGAGAATTATGTATATGTATTGGCGGAAATTGATGATTCTGAAGTGTACAAAAATCCAGATCCAACAAAACTTCACGAAAGCGACTACCTCGAATTATATTTCAACCCGCTAAAAGATCGTGAAAACGATAAATATGATGACACTGAGTTTTGGCTAAAAATTCATGCAGATGGAACTTTTGAGCATCATGTAAATGCGCCAGAAGGCATAGTTGCTAAAGGATTTTTAGTGGAAGGTGGATACGTTGCTCAAGTGAAAGTACCTCATGAGCTATATACCGCATCAGCAAACGAAACCATCGGCTTCGACTTCCAAATAAGTGACGCTTCGGCGGCAACAGGAGTACGTGATACAATATTAGGTTGGAATGATACAGTTAATTCGGCTTGGAAAAATCCTTCGGTAGTTGGGGAGTTGAAATTTGATCCGCCTTCTGTTCCTGCAACAATCCCGGCAGCGGCACCGATTCCAACAACAGCTCCATAAGCCATAGCACTTTAAATTACTGCCTTAAAAAACGGAGCTGGATACATTAATCTGGCTCCGATCGTTGCGCAAAATGCAGCGAATATACTGTTTAATTATTAGATACCAGGAGGAATTCATTTTATGAAGAAGAATTTATCAGCATTAGTTATCACAGGTTTAGTAGGTTTTTCTCTTTCTACAATAAGTGTTTCTGCAGCGCATCCAGTAAAAACTACCACTGCCGCTTTTGGAACTCCTATTATTGACGAACAAGCTGTCGATTCGATTTGGAACAGTGTCGAGCCAATCACTATGTTTCAAGCAAAACGCGGCGAAATTACAGAAGATACGGCTTTTCCTTCGGTTAAAACTATGTGGGACAATGAATATGTTTATATATTAGCAGAAGTGGAAGATTCAGAAATCTATAAAAATGAGGTAACTTTGCACGAAAGTGATTATACAGAGTTATACTTCAACCCTTTGAAAGACCGCGAAAATGATACATATGATGATTCGGAATTTTGGATTAAGATACATCCAGATGGAACTTTGGAAAGCCATGCCAATGCTCCAGAAGGAATTATTTCGACCGCATTTGTAACTGATACAGGATACGTAACTCAGGTTAAAATACCTCATGAGTTATACACCGCAGAAGAAGGAGAAACTATCGGATTTGATCTTCAAATTGGCAACGCATCGGCAGCGACAGGGAAGCGCGATATTATTTTAGGATGGAACGACACGATTAATTCGGCATACAAAAATCCAGCTGTTGTAGGAGAATTAGTATTTGGCGAAGCGGTAAATCCTCTAATAGGCAAAACTTCTACACCGCTAGAACTATTTATTCCTGCTGTTAATCAAGAAGTGAAGGTAACAGAAAACGGTCACGTTGTAAAAACTATGAACGCGTTTTATGGCAGTCCCGAGATCACTGCAGATGCAACGGCGGTTGATCCAATCTGGAATAGCATTTCTGCAGCAACCGATTTTCACGCAAAAACTGGAGAGCTTATATCTCCTACTGCAATTAAGGCTATGTGGAACGAGGAATTTATTTATTTCTTAACAGAAGTGTCGGACCCAGAAATATTTAAGGCTAATAGCTCCGCAATACATGAGAGCGACAACACAGAGTTATATCTCGACCCAAATTTGAGCCGTGCCGCGTCGTATGATAATGATGACGTTTGGATTAAAATATTCCCAGATGGGTTTACGCAAGGGCACGCAAACATGCCAGAAGGCACTGTGACTAATTCTATAATTACAGAAACCGGATATATCACTCAGTATAAAATTCCATTTGCGGCGACAGCGGCACAGACAATTGGTTTCGATATTCAGATTAATGATGGCGACGAAGCAACAGGAAAGCGTCACAGTATTTTGGGATGGAATGATACCACTGGAGATACCTGGAAAACCTTGGAAACTGTTGGGGAATTATATTTCGCACCAGCCACTTCAAATCCTGTGCAACCAAGAGCGGCGGTTACTACATCTACCGCAACATTATCTTCTGGTGAAGAGCATCCAGTCAAAAACATCGAAGTTGCCTATGGAACTCCCGCAAGCTTTGCAACTGCCGAAGCTCTCGATCCAGCTTGGGATAACGCATCGTCCATATTTGACTTTCATGCCAAAAAAGGTGAAATCACCCCTGATTCCGAACTCTCCAGTGTCGACCTCTTGTGGGACGAAGAATATTTGCATATCTTAGCCATTGTAGACGATACGGAAATTTTCAAAAACGAAGCAACTCTACACGAAAGCGATTATGTAGAATTGTACTTCAATCCACTCATAGATCGTTCAAATGGTAAATACGATAAAGAAGAGTTTTGGATCAAAATACATCCAGACGGAACTTTCGAGAGCCACGCAAATGCTCCAGAAGGTATCGAATCGAGCGCGGTAATTGTGGATGGCGGATATATCGCAGAAGCAAAAATACCTCACACTTTATATACTGCAGAGCCCGGAGCGACAATTGGCTTCGATTTGCAAATAGGCGACGCTTCGGCGGCCACAATGATGCGCGACACGATTATGGGTTGGAATGACACAATTAATTCGGCGTGGAAAAATCCTGATGTTGTCGGAACGTTAACATTCCTTGCAAAAGATGCGATTCCGCAAAATATAGCTGCACCTATTTCTGCTACCAAAAAAGAGCCAGAGGGCCCGGTCGTGATTCCTACTCCGGTGGTTACTGTATCTGATAGAAAAATTTCGTCTGGCCAGACAATTCCTGTAAAGCACACAACCGTGGTATATGGAACTCCAAAGTTTGATGCGAACACAACATCGATGGATCCTGTTTGGGATAAGGCAACGGAAATCACCGACCTTCGTGCTAAGCGTGGCGAAATCACAGAAGATACTGATATGTCGACAATCAAATTGATGTGGGATGAAAAATTTTTATACGTAATGGGTGTGATAACAGATTCTGAAATTTTTAGAAAAGATGAGAGCCCTGGAGATGGCGACAACTTAGAGATGTTCTTCAATCCGCTAGTGGATCGCTCAAATGGCGCATATGACACGAATGAGTTCTGGATCAAAGTATATCCAAATGGCGATATCGAAAGCAATGCCAACATACCAGAGGGTGTCGTGGCGAGCGCGTATTTAACAAAAGATGGGTACGTAGTACAAACAAAAATCCCGCACACTGCATATGAGCCAAAAGCCGGAGCCACCATCGGATTCGATTTCCAGGTAAATAATGGATCGGCAGATATTAATACGCGTCATACAATTTTGGGATGGAATGATACCTTGAATGCAGCGTATGCAAATCCAGATGTAGTTGGAGAATTGACACTGATGGGCAAGCGCGGTGAATTTGGCGACTATGTTCCAGCTGCTACTAAAGTGGAGTCGATTCCGGCAATTCCGCTAGAGCCAGCCATTATAATCGAGCCGCTTCCAGATCCTATCCCGGCAGTGGCAATGCCAGTAGTAAATTTTGATGCCTCCGAAGCTGTGGTCTGGAAAGTAAGCGGAACGCCGGAGACTTCGGCAAATGTTGTGGCCATTGAAGGAAATCGAGCTGTACAGGTTGCGATGGGTGCGCGTCAGGCAGATGGCATTGGAATGTCGACGTTAACGCTAGAACCGGAAGTGGATGCGTGGACGTTGGGTGAGAACAATACGATTGCCGCGACGATAATCAATCCGTCATCTGATGTGGCGGTGCAAGTAAGAATGAAAGTCACAGATCACTTTGGCAATGAAAAGATGAACTATTTTACAGTTGAGCCTGCAACAATAAAGGTTGTAAACGCCGTATTGGGAGAGACTGGAGTAGCAGAGTCAGATTGGAGCGGCCTCGATGGGCACGCAGGAAAAGGCGTAGATAAAACTCAAATCACAAAGATCGAATTCTATATTCCAGAAGATATGCTAGATGTAATGCCTGGAGTGAAGTCCGCAGCATTTATCATCGATTCGGTTCGAGGAGAATAATTTTATATATCCCGCGTTGGCGAGTGAACGGTGCGGGGTATTTTACTTAATAATAAAAATTTTGAGGAGGCATTGTTTATGAAGAAAATTTCAACATTAGTGATAGCGGGAGTTATAGGATTATCTGCAGCCGGAGCTGCCATCGTTGCGACAGAAGTTGCGGAAGTGGCGACAGTTCCAAAAGTAACAGATGAGCCAATACCAGTTGAGATCTCAGAGCCAGTAGTAGCGTTTGAAGAAGCTTTTGAACCTGCGGCAGATGCTAAAGCTGAGCCAGAAAAACTAATATTGGATATGGAAGTATTTGAAGAAATTCCTGTATCAACCGATGCGTCAACAGCCGATGTGCCTGCAACTCCAGATGCGCTAGCCGCCGATGTGCCTGCAACAACAATTGTGGTAGATACGCCGCCACCAGCTGGCCCGATTGAGTATGATCCGATTCCGCTAAAAGTTGAGACTCTTGCTGATGGTACGCAACATCCGGTGAAAACTATGAGAGCAATTTACGGAAGCCCGAATATTTCGATAATGGATCCGATATGGGATTCAGCACCGGCAGTAGTTGACTTTAGTGCAAAGCGCGGAGAGATGCAAGCAGATAAAGAGTATGCTTCAGTCAAGGCTATGTGGGACGATGCGTTTTTATATGTATTGGTAGAAAACGTGGATGAAGAAATTTACAGAAATCCAGCATCTGCAGATGAAAGCGATAATACTGAATTATATTTAAATCCTAACAAAAATCGTTCTAGCTCAACATACGATGAAGATGATTTCTGGATTAAAATTTTTCCAGACGGGCAAGTGTTAAATCACAAAAACACGCCTGCTGGTGTGGAGACAAATGTCTTTGCAACAGAGGTTGGATACACTACTATATACAAAATTCCGCATACGCATGATGTTGTAGCGAATGAAACCATCGGATTTGATATACAGATAAACGACGGCGATGTAGCAACAGGAAAGCGTCACACAATTTTAGGCTGGAATGATAAGATCAACTTGGCGTATATGCATCTTGATATGGTCGGAGAATTGTTACTAGTTTCCCCAGCTGCGATGCCAGAAGTTCCAGCAACTCCAGATGCACCAGCAACTCCAGATGCGCCAGCAACTCCAGATGTGCCAGCAACTCCAGATGTACCAGCAACTCCAAATGTGCCAGCAACTCCAGATGCGCCTGCCGCCGATGTGCCTGCAACAACAATTGTGGTAGATACGCCGCCACCAGCTGGTCCGATTGAGTATGATCCGATTCCGCTAAAGGTTGAGACTCTTGCTGATGGTACGCAACATCCGGTGAAAACTATGAGAGCGATTTACGGAAGCCCGAATATTTCGATAATGGATCCGATATGGGATTCAGCACCGGCAGTAGTTGACTTTAGTGCAAAGCGCGGAGAGATGCAAGCAGATAAAGAGTATGCTTCAGTCAAGGCTATGTGGGACGATGCGTTTTTATATGTATTGGTAGAAAACGTGGATGAAGAAATTTACAGAAATCCAGCATCTGCAGATGAAAGTGATAATACTGAATTATATTTAAATCCTAACAAAAATCGTTCTAGCTCAACATACGATGAAGATGATTTCTGGATTAAAATTTTCCCAGACGGGCAAGTGTTAAATCACAAAAATACGCCTGCTGGTGTGGAGACAAATGTATTTGCAACAGAGGTTGGATACACTACTATATACAAAATTCCGCATACGCATGATGTTGTAGCGAATGAAACCATCGGATTTGATATACAGATAAACGACGGCGATGTAGCAACAGGAAAGCGTCACACAATTTTAGGCTGGAATGATAAGATCAACTTGGCGTATATGCATCTTGATATGGTCGGAGAATTGCTACTAGTTTCCCCAGCTGCGATGCCAGAAGTTCCAGCAACTCCAAATGTGCCTGCAACTCCAGATGTGCCTGCAACTCCAGATGTGCCAGCAACTCCAGATGTGCCAGCAACTCCAAATGTGCCAGCAACTCCAAATGTGCCGGCGCCAGCGGTCGATGCACCTGCAACTCTAGCCGATGCTATGCCATTAATCTCATTTGAAAAAGATGAGGCAAAAGTGTGGAGGGTAACAGGAAATCCTGCAACTACAGCGAAAATCGATTCGGGCGAAGGCGCTGTGGATGGCGAGAGAGCTATCACGGTAAATATGCTTCAGCGCGCTACTGGCAAAGTTGGATTATCTACGCTTAGATTGGCCCCAGCAGAGGGAACTTGGCAGATGGGTAGCAATAATCAAATTCTAGCTTCGATTACTAACCCGAACGACTTTGCTATTCAGATAAGATTGAATGTGATTGATGCTAATGACGATGAGATAGCAGTAGACTATACGATGGTTGCTAATTCGACCGAAGAGTTGGCAATATCTGGTGTAGCTAATGTAGAGGTGGCGGAGATTAAGGTGTTTATTCCGGAATATCTAGCTGGTGCGATGCCAGGAATTAAAAGTGCCTCATTCATTGTTGATAAAATATGGGCAACGAAATAATTATATAATGGGAGAGCGATTGCGGAAGTGGCAGTCGCTTTTTTTGTAGCATAAATTTTGGTTTTTTTGCTATTTTGCCTAGCGACATTTGAGAGTGCATGTTATAATGCGAAACAAGATCCGATAATCGATCTAAAAATATTTAGGGACTAAAAATATTTAGGGAGGTTCTAATGAAGAAAAGCGCAGCTACAATTAGAGCAGAAGAACGCAATTACTATCAAGGGCCGGAATGGTTTTGTACGTTCCCAACTAATCCTATTAAAGGTTTGGAGAGAGAGGAAGGCATTCATAGACGCGACCCGAGTAGCGTGATTAAGGTTGATGATACGTACTATGTTTATTACACGAAGTCGTATGGACCGCACGTGGGATTTAGTAGCGGAGATTTGAGTGCGAAGGTGTTTCCATGGGATTACGCCGAAATTTGGGTAGCCACATCAAAGGACGGGTGGACTTGGGAAGAGCAAAACGTTGCGTTAAAGCGCGGTGAGCCAGGCCGATTTGATGATAGAAGCGTCTTTACGGCAGAGATCTTGAAGTATGATGGAAAATATTACCTAGTGTACCAAACTGTTCAGGACCCATACGTTAATAGAAGTTTTGAGAATATTGCAATAGCAGTAAGTGACAGCCCGCTGGGGCCGTTTGTAGGATCCGATGAACCGATTTTAACGCCAACAATGGATGGTGAATGGGATGGGGACGAAGACAATAGATTTTTGGTAAAGAAGAAAGGGAGCTTTGACAGCCACAAAGTTCATGATCCGCTTTTATTTCATTATAGAGACAAGTTTTACCTGTACTATAAGGGCGAAAGAATGGGCGAAGAGATGTATATGGGTGGACGTGAAACCATGTGGGGGCTCGCAATTGCAGATAAAATTGAGGGGCCGTATGTCAAGAGCGAATATAACCCGGTAACCAACTCGGGGCATGAAACTTGCTTATGGCAATATGACGGAGGCATGGCTGCGTTTTTGAGAACAGATGGCGTTGAAAAAAATACCATTCAGTTTGCACCAGACGGAATCAATTTCGAGATAAAGTCGGTTATTCCTAGTGGCCCTATTGCACCTGGACCGTATAGACCGGACGAACCAACGACGTATCCGCTAGAAGGAATGAAGTGGGGGCTCTCTCACAAGCTAGATGGCTGGGGTCACCTAGTGCGCTTTGATTTAAGTACGCATCAAGCCGATATTTATAAGCGCAAAAGTAAGTTTAATTAGGCTATTTTGCTTGGTAGCAATGCATTCTGCTTGTGCAGGATTTTGGCTATTGTTGCCAGGTTTTACATAATTTGGAACGAAGTATAAATATGAAGATATTATAAAATTTTAATGCAGTTCAATAAAAATGTCTTTTTCTATTAATTTATTGGTATTTTATGACGATATTATTTTTGATTAAATAAATTTTCGAAAAAGGAGACTGATAAATATGAGTACAATAAGTTCTTCGGGGCTATCATTTTCGGGGTTAGCATCAGGGATGGATACAGATGCGATGGTTAAAGCAATGATATCGGGTTATGAGACGAAATATAATAATGAACAAAAAGAGCAGCTGATGCTGGATCTGAAATTAGAAAAATATAGAGAAGTGAATACAAAAGTGGTTGATTTTTATGACGACTATCTAAGAAAAATGAGATTAGAATCGACGTTTAACTCGAGCACGACATCGAGCTCAAATCCAGATGCGGTAGAGGTAACGGGAGGCGGAAAAACTGGGGATCAAATTACGATTACGCAGTTAGCAAAACCTATTAATGTAACAACAAATAAAGTTAATAGCGATATTAAAAGCGGAGATACCAAACTAAGCGAATTGGGGTTTAGTGTATTAGATGGAATCAAATTTACTGACAAAGATGGTAATGAGACCATAATTGGATTAAGGGAATTAGATGGTAAAGGTATGATAGAATCGAATAAAAACGGCGTCATATCTGTTGAGACGGTAGATGATCTAATAGATGCATTTGCAGATCAAGATATTAGCATTGGATTTGATGAAGAAACTGGAAAATTTGATTTAACTAGTTTTAACGATCACAATGGAAATGCCAGCTATACAATTTCTGCTGTAAAAATGCAAGAGAAGGAGACTCAAGATCCAACATTGGATAGTACTCAATATGAATATGTTGATATCGAGGATAATACAGGTACAACGCATGTTGACGAAGCAGAAGAGGCAACGAATGAGCTACTAGGCAAATTAGGACTAGCTGGAAAGACCACTTGGGAGGTTGACGAAAGATCGCTAGCCAAGCATGCTAAAGTTTCAAAAGATTTGCATGGACACACTTTAGAGATAAATGGCAATTCAGTAGCTATTGATAATACAACTACGATGGATGATATAAAAAATATTTTAGGATTAGAAGTTGATGAAGAAGGATATTTTGATGTTACGAAGATGAGTGGTATAAAAGTAACAGACACCGCGACTGGTGCTGAAGTACAAAATAATGATATCGAGATTGCTCTAAGCGACATGGGTATAGAAGACGGATACGTTGTTCAAAGCAGTAGATATGAGAGTGTGCAAGTTGGACTAAAGGAAATTGATGGAAAAACGACGCTAGGAGATCTGGGTGTATCTGGCTCAATCGAAATAGAGATCGATGGAAATTCGCATGTCATAAAGCTTGATGCAAAGAAAACTTTGGAGGAATTGACAGAGGAATTAAATAAAACAGGATTGAAAGTGGAATTTCATGATGGGCAAGACTCCTTTAGCATAACAACTGATGCGAAATCTCTGAAAATTAAAGAAACAGAAACGGGATCGTTAGCAAAACTAGGAATCCAGCCTCCAACAGAGGGCAAAGAGCCAGTTACTGAAGATACGCTTCTTACAGAACTTGGATTTAAAATAGGAGATGTTATTACGGTAGAAGATAAGTACCAGGGGACTCGCCGAATAGAAATTGTTGATCCTTCTTCAGGTGGCGGCAGTACTGGGTATCAAACGGCAGCTACAATGGACGATCTAGCGGGAACTGGTTTTTTTTCATTTGATGAAAAAACTCAAACTATAAAGCTAAATAGAGAAGATACAATGACGGATATTAAGGTTCAATCCAAGTCTCAATTTGATAAAGAAATGGATCCGACAAGGCCGCCAAAAACAGATGCTGAGATAGAGGCTGAACATGAATATACTGTGGAAAGTTTAAAGAATTTAGGAATTTCTAAATCTATTGTATATGAAGACGGTATACCTAGATTTGAGTATGAAACTTCAGTTGTTGGAGAAGGCGACTATGAATACGAAGCGCAATTAGCTAAAGGTACATACAACGGTATGGAAGTGGAATCCGATACTAATGTATTTAAACTAGACGGAATAACTTTTGTTGCAAAGAAAATTACCGATGATCCAGAAACTAAAGAAGTTGAAGAAGTGGTAACTATTGATAAAACCATAGATGAAGAAGCGTTATTTGAAACCATCACAGGTTTTGTAGACGCATATAATACTTTAGTAGACGAACTTTCTGCATATACCGATGCTCCATATGACCCTAAAAAAGATAGCGGCTATACACCATTACTACCAGATGAAAAAGAAGGAATGAGTGATGCGGACATAGAGCTTTGGGACGAAAAAGTTGATAGCTTATTGCTTAGAGACGACCCTAACATCGAGAGGTTACTAGACAGCTTAAGATATGACCTAATGGAGGTATATCCTGGAAACGAAAGCTTTAAGTCGTTGGGAGAAATTGGCATTACATCTAGTATTGACTATACGCAACAAGGCAAGCTCGAAATCGATGAAGAAAAGCTTAGAGCGGCGATTACCAAAGATGCGGAAGGGATCAAAACATTATTTGTGGGCGATAGCGAAAAAGGCGTCGACGGCTATGCTGAAAAAATGTATGACGGGGTAACAGAGCTTCTAAAATCCAGTAATACAAGTAGTTCAATGTTTTTGTTTAACGACTTAGAGCTAGAAAAAGCAATCACCGATCAGCAAGAAGAAATAGATAAAGCCTATGACAATATGATTGCCAAAGAAGAAATATATCAAGCCCAATTTTTAGCAATGGAGATGGCGATTCAAGAAATGAACTCTCAGATGAACCTATTTAACCAATCTGCGATGTAAAAAAATACTGATAGAATAAAAGATCAATCTTCTGATCAGAGAATATTAAAAAGTATATTTTTAAAATTATTGTATATAATAAATGTAAAATCAAAAGCCACTGATGTATGATGTTTTAATTGTTCATTGTGGTTTTTGTGATTTATTGAGAGGAGATTATAATGGTAAAACAAGCTTATAATTCATATAGGAATAATGCTATTATGACAGCAAGCCCGGCAGAGTTAACATTGATGCTATATAATGGAGCGATAAAATTTTGTACGATGACTATTGAAAGCATTGAGAAAAAAGAGTTATCCAATGCGCATAAATATAACGTTAGAGTGCAAGATATTATAATAGAGTTAAAGATTACACTAGATAAAAAGTACGAAATTGCAGAAGAAATGGATAGGCTCTATACTTATATTTTGAAGATTTTGCGTGAAGGTAATATAGAAAAAAATGTCGATAAAATTAATGAAGCAAAAGGGTTGATTACTGTGTTTAGAGATACTTGGCGAGAAGTTATGAATAAAGGACCTGTTGTGGCGAATGAGTGATACTAAGCAGTCACCAGATGAAGAGCAAGAAAAACAAGAAAAAATTGACCCTACTTATGGAATTTACGACGTTGAATTTGAAATACGCAATAGTAAAACCGTTGGAGAATATTCTCTAAGACTTAAGAAAGATAATGTCTCTAGGTATGTTGTTAGCAAATATGCTCCGCGTGAAAAAATTAAAGAAAAGCTAGATTTATATAACAAACATTCTAGTACTATATTTGTAGTTTTTGGCTTTGCATTTGGATATGTGGTAGACGAAATTATTAAAAAAATGGGAAACAGTGCCACAATTTTTTTAATTGAACCTTCACCTAACGTATTAAAAGCACAAGCAAATTTGGTTGTAAGAGAAAACTATGCTCAAGTAAACTTTTATAACGAAATATCGTTTAGTCGTTTTTATGCAAACTTCTTTAGTCAGCTGCATATGGGCAATGTAGATTATCTAGAGATTATAGATTTATTTGATTATAAGTTTTTTTATCCAAAATACTATGAGAGAATCATGGGTATAATTGAGGTTTGCGAATCAGATTTGCGTACTAATCTCGGAACAGTTAGCGCAATTGGTGATAGATACCTAAGCAATTTACTAAACAATATTGGCTATTTAAATTCTTCATATGACATTAAAGCTATCAAAAATAAATATAAAGGGTATCCTGTTGTAGTTGTTATGGCAGGACCTTCTTTAGATAAAAATTTGGAAGAGCTGAAGAACTTTGATGGCTTGATTTTTGCTATAGGTAGAACGGTCCAGTCTGTAAAAAGTATTGGTAAAAACCCTGATTTTTCTTTTATTGTAGATTACAGCGTTAAGATGGATGCGACATTTGGTGGGTTTTATGATATTCCTCTAGTAGCATTAATTAGCTCTGCGCAAGAGGTTATTAATAATTGGGAAGATAAAATATATTTTATAACTCACGACCACACGATGGAAGAGCTTGTTGATGTAAAATTGGAAAAATTTGAGATAAATGTTTCTGTGTCAACATTAGCGATAGAGTTTGCTAAGTATGTAGGTGCTGGTCCTATCATTATAATAGGACAAGACTTGGGCTTTACCAGAAAGAAGATGTATTCAAAAACGTGTAACATATATGAAAACCCAAATCTCGCCGAAAGATTAGATAAAATTGACGTTAGCAAATCTAAGGTACACGAAATTGTTCAGGGCTATTATGACGATGAAGAGATTCTAAGCTCTAGTATTTTTACGGCCATCAAACGCTGGATCCAACGCTTCATAAAAGCTAACCCTAATATAAAAGTTATCAATTCAACAGAAGGCGGAGCTAGAATTGAAGGCGCACTGCAAATGCCGCTAAAAGAAGCGATCGAAAAATATAATTATCAGAAAACGGATATAGATTATGTTCCGCAATTGCTATTCCCTGAGCCTATAGATGTAGAGGCTAGATTAACTGAAACTCTCGAAAAATTAGAGTTAAAAATGGATCTTATTAAGCAGGTAACCGAAAAATCTAAAGAGTTAATGAAAATCTATGAAGAATATGATCCAAATTTGTCTTCCGATAAAGTAAAAGAAATTTATGTGCAAATTCATAATTTAGAAGTTGAGCTGAGCCAAATTGAAGTGGATCGTATATATCGTTATATTTTTGAAAAACTATCGTATGATATTAGTAGAAATCCAGATTATAAATATCAGCCTAAAAGAGATGATGTAGAAAATGCGCTCAAAATTACTATGGGCAGTATACTCTTGTATAAATCTATGGAGATAGCAATAAGAGGTGCGATTGCTGCAATAAAGAAAAGGCTTGGATTTGAGGAGGAAAACGATGAGCAATGATATTATTGAACGCAAAGAAGATTTACAAAATTATTTACCAAAACTAGAAAAGGGTTTTGTAACTATATTAAATAAACTAAAAAATGATCAAGGAATTAAGGGTTTTGAAATGTTAACAGATGCATTAGAAGGCTTAAGTTGGGTAACATCATCTTTGGAATTAGTGGATTCTACGATAATTAATGTAGAAGATTTTCAAGATACAGTAGAAACATTACTAGATGCGATGGAAAACAAAGATGTTGAAACTATTTCTGACGTGATAGAATTTGAATTATTAGATTTAGTCAACGAGTGGGCAGAAAAGTTAGATTAAGGAAGGTGCAATTTGGAGAAGACAATTGTAACAGGAGCAGATGGTTTTATAGGCTCTCATTTATGTGAAAAATTGGTTAAAGAAGGAAAAAAAGTTAAGGCATTTGTGTATTATAACTCATTTAATTCATGGGGTTGGCTTGATACTATTGATGAGAAAGTTAAAAATGAGATAGAGATATTTGCGGGAGACATTAGGGATTCGAATGGTGTGAGGGTGGCGTTAACAGGAATGGATCTAGTCTACCATTTGGCCGCTTTGATAGCGATTCCCTTCAGCTATCATTCTCCTGAGTCATATGTTGATACTAATATAAAAGGTACGTTAAATATACTCCAGGCAGCTAAAAACTTGGATTTATCTCGAGTGTTAATCACATCTACATCTGAGGTATATGGAACTGCAGATTATGTTCCCATAGACGAAAAGCATCCCTTTAAGGCGCAATCTCCATATTCAGCAACCAAGATAGCTGCAGATAGGTTGGCGGAATCCTTTTATAGAAGCTTCAATTTGCCTGTTACAATTGTTCGACCGTTTAATGCGTATGGGCCTCGTCAATCGGCACGGGCGGTTATTCCAACTATCATTACTCAGTTGCTTGCAGGTAAAGAAGTGATTAAACTTGGTGCGCTATCACCAACCCGCGACTTTAACTATGTAAAAGATATTGCAGATGGCTTTGTTGCGATTGCAAATTCGGATCAAACGATTGGTGAAGAAATAAATATTGCAACAGAACGAGAGATCAGCATAGAGGGGCTTGCAAAGGAGCTTATATCTCAAATCAATCCCACAGCGACGATTATATGCGAATCCGAAAGAATGCGACCGGCCAAAAGTGAAGTAGAACGATTGCTAGGCTCCAATGAAAAGATAAAAGCTCTCACCGATTGGGAGCCGCAATATACTTTTGCGCAAGGGCTTCACGAAACAATCGAGTGGTTTAAACAAAATACCGCAGGATATAAAACAGACATTTATAATATATAGGGTGATGTTATGATACCGTTATCAGTACCAAATCTTAAAGGTAATGAATTAAAGTATGTAACAAAAGCATTAGAGGCCGAGTGGGTTTCTACTGGAGGTGCGTATATAAATCAGTTTGAGAAAGATTTAGCTGAATATATATGCGCACCCGCGGCAGTGGCAGTGGCAAGCGGAACTGCAGGATTGCATCTTGCGTTACTAGAAGCCGGGGTTACTGCAGGAGATTACGTAATTGCACCGACGCTTACGTTTATAGCTGCAGTAAATCCAATCAAATATGTGGGAGCGGCACCGTTGTTTATGGATTGCGACGATAGCCTATGCCTCGATGTTGCAAAGGTAGAAAAGTTTGTTGCAACTGAATGTGTATTTGCAAACAATGTGTTGACATTTAGAGATAAGCCGATCAAGGCAATTATGGTGGTTCATGTGTTTGGAAACCTTGCCAATATGATGGCGCTTATGGCAATAGCAAGGAAGTATAATCTAAAAGTGATAGAAGACGCGACTGAGGCACTAGGAACTTATGCTATAGTCGATGGTCACAAAAAATTTGCAGGTACTATTGGGGACTTTGGGGTATTTTCGTTTAATGGAAACAAGATTATAACAACAGGCGGCGGCGGAATGGTTGTTGCGTTAGACGCAGACAAGCTCAAGCATATTAAATATCTGAGTACTCAAGCAAAAGACGATGAGTTAAACTATATCCATAACGAAATAGGATATAATTATAGAATGACTAATGTTCAGGCTGCAATTGGAGTGGGGCAGCTCGAGCAGCTGGAGAAATTTGTTGTTATTAAAAAAAATAACTATGAGCTATATAAGGAGTTGTTAAAAAGTGTTACTGAAGTGGAATTGATAAACTTTAGAACAGATATAAGACCGAATTATTGGTTCTATAGTGTGCAATTTGCTGAGGGGATTGATATTGGAAAAATTATACAATCATTGCTGCGTAAGGGCATAGGGTCGCGACCCATTTGGGGATTGATCCATAAGCAAGCGCCATACCAGAGTGATTATGCTTTCGAAATAGAGAGGGCAGATAAATACGTAACTTCTATTATCAATATTCCATGTAGCTCAAATCTAAAAAGCGAGGAGATTCAAAATGTTGTAACGGCAATTAAGGAGATACTAGCAAATGGATAAAGAATTAAACAACTTGATAATAGATAAAAATTGTACTGTAAAACAAGCGATCAAAAGATTAGATGATACAGCTAAGAAGATTCTCTTTGTGGCAAACGATGGAAAGGCAGAAGGAACCATCACAGACGGCGATGTTAGGCGATGGATTCTAAAAAATGGCTCTTTAGATGCAGATGTTACCAATATAATGAATACCAATTTTTCGTATGCGCTATACGATGAAGAAGAAAAGATTCAAGAGATATTTAGCGGAGGGATCATCTTTGCTATTCCTATTTTAGATGTGGATTATAAAATTATAGACATAAAATTTGTTGAGCGAGTAGTTAATAGTGTAAAAAAAGAGCGCGCACAGCTCAATACTAAAGTTGTGATTATGGCAGGTGGAAAGGGCACCAGGTTGTATCCTTATACACAAATTTTGCCAAAACCACTCATTCCAATTGGTGAAAAAACTATCTTAGAGCATATTTTATCTCGATTTAATAACTATGGTTGCGTTGATTTTTTGCTAACACTAAATTATAAAAAAGGGATGATTAAAAGTTATTTAGAAGACATAGAGAGTCCATATAATTTTTCTTATATAGAAGAAAGTGATTTTTATGGCACTGCAGGAAGCCTGTCGTTATTAAGGGGAAAGCTTACCGAAACATTTTTTGTTACAAACTGCGATATTCTCATTGATGCTCGCTATGACGAAATTATTGCGCATCATAAAGCCAATAAGAACCAAATTACGTTAGTGACTTCGCTTACCACCTATACAATTCCATATGGTGTGGTGATAACAAAAGATGAGGGGGAGGTTTGTGCCCTTAGTGAAAAGCCAGAGTATAGTTTTCAAATTAATACAGGAGTGTACGTATTGGAACCAGAAGTTTTAGAGGATATACCCAGCAATGTGTTTTTTCATATTACAGATTTGATAGAAATATATTTAGAGCAAGGCAAAAAAGTGGGAACGTTTCCGATTAGATCTGGGCAATGGCTAGATATGGGAGACCTTCATCTGATGGAAGATATGATAGAAAAAATCGATCGAATCGACAACTAGAAAGGAGCTTATATGACTGTTTTAGAAGAAGAATTACATTTGAAAGCTGCCAATATTGCTAAAAATGGAGAAAATAACCAACGTAAGCTAGATGCGTATGCTAGGGAATTGCTAGAGTTGGCAGAAGATACTCAAAGTGAGTTTGCTGTATCTGCCTTAAAAGATTTAATTATCAACGAAAAGATTGATTTTGTATTTAGGATGTTTGTATTTTTGATGCTTAAGAGAATCAGCCTGATACCGAATTCGACATTTGAGGTTGAACCAGAGATGTATGACTATATGCTATTGCAATTAAAAAATTATGTTGATGCTAGCGAAATGCCATTTTTGGCGCCAGATGATAGAAAGTCGCATCGATTAGTCATTGTGGTAAATCAGTTTTTGGGCGTTGGAACTCTAGAAACAGAGGAGTTTGCAAAAATTATTCAATGTATCGATAAATATTTTGATCAAATTACAGAAGTATATATTATGAATTCTGATTCGCTTTTGCAGGAAATTTCACTGGCCAAAAAGTATAGAGTTGGTGTTAGCATAAATCCTGAAGTTGAAGAAGAAGTACAGTTAATATTAAATGAGCATAAAATATTTCGATGTGGTGTAGGATACGAAGAGAAACGAGAGCTAGAGTATCTTGATAGGTTGGCATACTTCACACACTATATCTGGAAGCTCAAGCCATATCGCGTTATTGCGCTAAATACTCTCAACTTCTTGGCAGAGCTGGTAAATAACTTTATAGAGGTCTTTACCGTAGCCTATGATAGCAAGCATATCGATTGCCATACCCAACACGTGATTGTTTTGGATAAAGACACTGCTATAAAAGAAGGTCGTATGGAACTCGAAGAAGAAGAATACTATAAAAAAATGTTAAACTATATTTTAAATGGCGTTAAATAAGGCAGTGATTAGTATGTGGTGGCTAGCAGATAAAATCCTAACTGCTAACCGCTAACTATTAGTCACTGCTATTTTAATAGAGGAGTAATGACTATGGAGATTTTGGGAATTATACCGGCAAGGGGAGGGTCAAAAGGTCTTCCTGGAAAAAATATCAAAATGCTTGGTGACAAACCGCTTATTGCATACACTATTGCAGCTGCAATAAACTCGAAGCATATAACTCGCACTATAGTTTCGACCGACGATGCGGCAATTGCGGAAGTTGCCCTCAAGTTTGGAGCAGAAGTACCGTTTATGCGCCCCGAATGTTTGGCCACAGATACGGCAACTAGCGCGGAGGTGGTCTTGCATTTACTAAAAACTCTCGAAGGAAATGGATATATGCCAGACTTTATATGTTTGCTTCAATGTACATCGCCTTTTAGAACGGCAGCAGACGTCGATTCCTGTATAGAAAAATGTTTAAACACTGGTTTTGATGCTTGCTATAGCGTAACAGAAGCACGGAGCAATCCGTATTGGATGAAAGTTTTTGAAGGTAACCAGTTAAATTCATTTATTGATGCAGAAATGATTTTAAGACGGCAAGATCTGCCTACAGTATATGAGTTAAACGGTGCGATATACTTTGCCAAAACAGAAGAAGTGATCAAAAACAAAAGTTTACACCTAGCAAATGCTACTGGATACGTGATGCCAATTCAAAAATCTGTAGATATCGACACCGCTTTGGAATTTGAGTTGGCAAAAATGTTAATGAATAATATATAAATGGCTTGCTTAAACCAAAAGGAGAACGTGATGAAAACAATTATGGTAGTGACAGCAACTAGAGCAGAATATGGATTATTGAAAAATGTATTGCGACATATTCAGGAATCAGACGATCTTGAACTAATATTGATTGTGACGGGAACTCATTTAAGCGAAAAATATGGCTTGACTGTTGAAGAGATCGAGCAAGATGAAATCCCCATTGCTGCCAAAATATCCATGGAAGTGGAAGATGCTGGAAAGCCAGGTATTGTGAAATCGATGGCAAAATTAATGGGTGCATTAGCAGATGCAATAGAAGAGTTTAAGCCAGATATGCTGCTAATATTGGGTGACAGATATGAGATGTTGGCCTGTGCCAGTGCGGGAACAGCGATGAACATTCCGATTGCACATATAGCTGGTGGAGAAGTTAGCTATGGAGCAAATGACGAGCAAATTAGACACGCCATTACGAAGATGTCGCATATTCATTTTCCGGAAGCCGATGTCTATGCAAACAATATAAAATTTATGGGAGAGGAAAAGTTTAGAGTCAATCAAGTTGGTGCATTGGGAATAGAAAATATAATCACCACCAAGCTGTTATCTCACAAAGCATTAAATGAACAATTAGGAGTGGCTGTAGATGCCGACACATTTTTAATAACCTATCACCCGGCAACGCTGTCAAAGATGTTAGCATATGAAATGGATGAGCTGATAACCGCACTAGATGGCTTTAACAATACTATGATAATCACCTACCCCAATGCCGATAATGGCGGAGAATATATTATAGAACGATGGAAAGAATTTCAGGCAACTCACAAAAATGTGTTTCTATTTAAATCTTTGGGCACTCAAAAATACCTAAGCACAATGAAATATGCGGGGCTGATCATTGGTAATTCATCGAGTGCATTAATCGAGGCACCGATATTTAAAAAGCCTGTAGTAAATATTGGCAAAAGGCAAGCCGGAAGACTTATGGCAACTAACATATTGAGCTGTTCGAATAAAAAAGAAGACATAGCAAAAGCCATTCAAAAAGCACTGAGCCCAGAGTTTAGAAATAAGGTAGATCGCACAGTTAGCTTATACGGAATAGGAAATACCAGTGAGCAAATAGTCAGCATATTAGAAGATTTGGAAATTAACGAAAGACTGATTACAAAAAAATTAGTATTTTAATGCGCAGATACAGATAATTTTTGAGGAGATGATGTGATGTTTATTATAGCAGAAGCAGGCGTAAATCATAACGGCGATGTTGCAATCGCAAAAAAATTAGTGGATATGGCCGCACGATGCGGTGCTGATGCTGTCAAGTTTCAAACATTTAAAGCATCAGATGTTGTGGCTGCAGCTGAAGCAAAGGTGGCGTATCAGCAAGCTAATGATGCAACTGTAGAAACTCAATTTGAAATGTTAAGCAGGTTGGAGCTGACATATGATGAATTTAGAGAGCTCAAATGCTATTGTGATGAGGTAGGAATTATGTTTTTATCGACTCCCTTTAGCGTAGGCGCACTCAATTTTTTGGTTTCGATAGGTATGGAGATAGTGAAGCTTAGTTCAACAGAGGTGACAAACGCGCCATTTCTAGCTGCTGCTGCAAAATCTAAAAAGCCGATAATCCTTTCGACAGGGATGAGTTTTTTTGAGGAAGTTGTGGATGCAGTAAACATATTGGAAGAGGCTGGTGCGGCAGAGATAACATTGCTTCATTGCACCACCAATTATCCGACTGCAATAGCGGAGGCGAACATTCGTGCTATGGTAAAGTTAAAAGAGGTTGCCGCAACGGTTGGATATTCAGATCACACGGACGATGCGATATGCGCGGTTGTTGCAACAGCCTTAGGTGCCCAAGTGATAGAGAAACACATTACGTTGGATAAGAACATGGTTGGACCCGACCACAAGGCTTCAGCGACAGAAGTAGAGTTTGCGGAATACGTTTATCAAATTAGAGCAGCCGAAGTTGCCTTGGGCGACGGTATAAAAACACCAACCGCTGCGGAAGATTTAATGAGAAGCAAGGTGAGGCGAAGTATTGTGGCCAAAATTGATATAGCAGCTGGAGCGATTATCGACGCATCTATGTTAGATTTTAGACGTCCGGCAGCCGGAATTTCGCCAATGGCCTGTAAAAAAATATTAGGGAAAGCGGCAGCCACTAATATAAAAAAAGATGCGATTATAATGCCCGAAGATATAGCAGGTAGTTTGATGTTGTAGAAAAGAGGTGCGCTTGTGGAAAAAAAAATTGTGATAATCGGTGCTGGGGGGCATGCAGGAGTTGTAAAGGATGTTATAGAAAGTGATGGGAGATACGCAATAGCTGGAGTGATAGATGCGAGGTTTGCAAAGGGAAGCTTGTGGAAGGATGGAATTTATTCTTTGGGCGGTGATGAAGAGCTTGAGCATGTGTTTGAAGCGGGGGTGGGCAATGTAGCGATTGGAATTGGTCAAAATGCGCAACTGCGATTTAAAATATATAGCAAGTTAAAGAAAATTGGATTCAAATTTCCTACATTGGTGCATGCTAGTGCCATAATTTCGGATTCGGCAACGATTGATGAAGGAACTATAATTATGCCAGTAGCAGTTATAAATTGCTATGCAAAAATTGGAAAATTTGGTATAATAAATACTGCAGCTATAGTTGAGCACGATTGCCGGATAGGCGAAAATGTTCATGTGGCGCCCGGTGCTTGCGTATTGGGAGGAGTCTCAATTGGCAATAATTCGCATGTGGGGGCAAAGGCTGTGATAATACAATCTCGTACAGTAGGAGAAAATGTTATTATTGGCGCAGGTGCAGTAGTCACAAAAGATGTCTCGAAGGAAAGTATCATTGTAGGCGTTCCAGCGAGATCTATATAACAAGGAGGTTACAGATATGTCAAAAATATTAATTAAAGTAGATGAAGGTAAGAGAGGTGAGTTAAAATCATTTCATAGAATGGATGCATTGGCTCAAGTATTGCAAAAGTATTGTGAAATAACGTTTTATTGTGATGCGAAACACAGTAGGGGAATATCGTATCTGCGAACAAAGGGATATAATGTGTATGAATATGCGGATCTGCTGGGCGAGTTAGAAAGATTTAAAGGGGATTGCATAATAATAGATAGTCCGCTTCAAGCTAAGGAATTTAACAAAAAATGTCCGAAAATATTTAAAAAAATAATATGTGTTGATGAGCAAAATGATAATCCTTTTATGGAGTGCGATATGATTATTAATCCTGTGTATGGTAGCAAGCAGAGGAATTATTTTGCGTCAAACAATTGTGAAGTAATAGGAGATAAAGATGCGTTGTTGATACGAGATGAATTTTTGCATTCCCCAATGGTGCCGATTGAAGATGTAAAGAATATTTTGATGTTTGTTGACCATGTGCGAACAGAAGATTTGTTAATAGATGTTACGGAATTAAATTATAATATTAAAGTAATATTAGCAAACGGAATGGAAAAGACAAAAAAGATGCAAAACAGAATAAAAAGTAAGCGAGTGGAATTTTTCACCGAGGATGATTTTGACAGTGTAGTGTGGACGTGTGATATGGCGTTGATGAGTTATAATAACTATATGTATGATTTGATAGGGATAGGAATGCCGACCATAGGAGTTGTAGTGCGACGAACTGATATAGTGTGGGGACAAAATTTGTGGCAAGATATGTTAATTGAGGGACTGGGAATTGTTGGAATGGTGAGTGCTGCGCAAATGACGAAACAAGTGCAGATATTTGCACAAAATAGAGTTCAGAGACAAATAGTACAAAATAAAATGCAAGACCTCGTTAGCCGCGATTCTAAAGAGGCGCTGGTAGATGCTATTATGGCAGTTTGTGATTATTCAAAAAATACATAAAAGAATTATACTATATAATTGTATAATATTTTTTGAGTTCGATTAGAGCGTCTCGGAGAGTGGCAGCTTTCTCAAATTCCAGCTCCTGAGCAGCTTTTTTCATCGATTTTTCGGTTTTGGTTATTGCGCGTTCAAGTTCGACCGCACTCATAGACTCTGGGGATTTATTTATTGTGGTTGCGGTTTTTTCAGATTTTGTTGCAGCAATCAGTTCGCGGACAGCTTTTTTTATAGTTTGTGGAGTGATTCCATGAGCTTCGTTGTATTCTTGCTGAATTTTGCGTCTTCGATTTGTTTCGTCTATTGCGATTTTCATACTTCTGGTAATTGTATCTGCATACATTATGACGCGTCCTTGGCTATTTCTGGCAGCGCGACCTATGGTTTGGATGAGTGATGTCGCAGAGCGCAAAAAACCTTCTTTATCGGCATCGAGTATGGCAACAAGCGAAACTTCTGGTATATCAAGCCCTTCTCGCAATAAGTTTATTCCCACTAGCACATCAAAAACTCCCATTCGCAAATCTCTAACTATCTCTATGCGCTCCAATGTTTCTATATCTGAATGTAAATACTTTACTTTGATTCCCACTTCTTGGAGATACGCAGTTAAATCTTCGGACATTCGCTTGGTTAGGGTGGTAACTAGTACTTTTCCAGCAGCTGCAACAGTGGAGTGAATTTGGGTAAGCAGATCATCAATTTGTCCGGTTACGGTCTTGATTTCTATTGCAGGATCCAGAAGGCCTGTAGGACGTATCAGTTGTTCGCCTATCGCTTCGGAATGTTCAAGTTCGTATTGCGAGGGTGTTGCAGAAACATATAAAATTTGATTTATCTTTTGCTCAAATTCATCAAAATTTAGAGGTCGATTATCTATCGCAGAGGGCAATCTAAAGCCATAGTCGACGAGATTACTTTTGCGTGCACGATCACCATTAGACATTCCTCGAATTTGAGGCAGAGTAATGTGAGACTCATCGACTATAATAAGATAATCATCTGGAAAATAATCTAGCAACGTAAAAGGGGTGCTACCATAATCGCGGCCAGATAGATGCAAGGAATAATTTTCAATTCCAGAGCAATACCCCATCTCGCGCAGCATTTCTATATCGAAGTTTGTACGTTGGGTGAGTCTTTGCATTTCTAGTAGTTTGTCCTGCTTTTTCAGTTCCAGCAGTTGCGTATTTAATTCGGATTCGATTCGTTTTATGGCAGCTGAAAGTTTGTCAGGGGAAACTGTATAGTGTGAGCCAGGAAAGATAGAAACGTGATTGCGGATGCCTAAAACCTTGCCCGTCAATGAATCTATTTCTGAAATTTTTTCGATTTCATCTCCAAAAAACTCTACTCTAATAGCGCTTTCGCTCATTCCTGCAGGAATAACTTCTACAACATCACCTCGAACTCGAAATGTACCCCTGCTGAAGTCATCATCGTTTCTAGTATATTGAATGTGTACCAATTTTCGTAATAGATCATCGCGATCGAAATCCATTCCGGTGCGTATGGAAAGCACTTGATCTTCGTAGTCTAGGGGGTCGCCCAGTCCGTATATGCAAGATACACTGGCAACGATGATTACGTCGCGTCTTTCGGCTAACGACGCAGTAGCAGAGTGGCGCAGCTTGTCGATTTCTTCGTTTACACTAGAATCTTTTTCTATAAAGGTATCACTTTGAGCGACATATGCTTCTGGCTGATAATAGTCATAATAAGAGACGAAATATTCTACTGCGTTATTGGGAAAAAATTCCTTAAACTCGCTGTATAGCTGAGCTGCAAGTGTTTTGTTATGAGCAATAATTAGCGTTGGTTTTTGCGTTTGTTCTATTATATTGGCCATTGTAAAAGTTTTTCCAGATCCTGTTACACCAAGCAAAGTTTGATATCGATTTCCTGATTCTATACTTTCGGATAGTACTGAAATGGCCGCAGTCTGGTCCCCCATGGCAGCAAAGTCCGAGTGTAATCTAAATTTTTTCATATATTATGCTCTCCTTTTCTATTTTAGAGTATTCCCAAAAAGAGCATAAAAATAACATGATTTGAGACAAAGAAAAAGTGCCAACGTGATATGCATCGGCACAAGAAAATATTAATTATATACTTTGGTCAAGCTTACTTTTTGCTTTGTATAGAACGTAATAACGCAAATAACAAAAGCGAGACTTAAAACGCCATAAAGAGGATATAGCATATCTACCAAATTTGTAAAGCCGACAGATGATAAAGGAAGTGCAAGAACAATGCTAAGAAAAACACCATGGCGATACGAAATATTAAATTTGGTTTCTAATGTTTTGGTAAGGCCATAAATATTGGAAATCTGAGAAGAGAACATCTCGAGCCAAATCATAAATAGCAATGCGACTTGGAGCCATGGGGCGATTCTTTGGGCAACTGCCAAAATTGGGATTTCATATTTAATAGCATAAGTGGGATTTACCATCATTAAAAATACAATAATAATACTAATTATGGTTAAAATAATACTACCTATTACGACACCTCGAAGAAGAAGTTTGTTGCTTTGAATTTCACTAGCAAGAGGAACTAATATCCCTACAATAGAAATAATATTAAAGCCTGCATATACAAAAGAGGAGATGAGATAACTTTTTTTATGATAAGGTAGTGAAACTATGTATTCAAAATTCATTTGGTCCTGATTGTTCATGCCATATCCAATAAATATAGAAACCATAATGATAATTAAAATAGGTACGGTAACATTATTTACTTCAAAAATACCTTTAGTTTCTCTTAATAAAAATATAACACTGATAACAATCATTAATGCAATGCCAAAAATTTTATCGATGCCAAAATATTGTTTGATCACAGAGCCGCTTCCGGCCAAAATTATAGATGTGGAGCAAAGTAAAAATAGGGTTAAAATTATGTTTGTGAAGATAGCAATAGGTTTTGGACATACTAAATTTATAAATTCACCATATGATTTTACCTTGTATTTAATACTCAAAAATATTATCATCTTTCCAACTATTACATATAATAAAGCACAGATAAAAAGACCAAAAAAGCTTTTATATCCATATATAGCAAAAAATTGAGTTAATTCACGTCCTGATGAAAGACCGGCTCCAACAATACTGCCGACAAAAACAAGACCTATTTGAAACGATAGTATAAAATTTTTCATTAGTTTAACCTCCTAATACTAAAATGCTTGTCCAATTAAGATATATATATGCTGTGAGCCCTTCAAAATATTACCGCAAAAAAAATATAAAAATTTTTAAAAAAAGACAGGCGCACTTTTTTATAACCCTGCATACTATACTACTATGAATAGTAAAAACATTCAGAAGCAAGATCAAAACTAGATTTAATAGGAGGTTATCAATATGCCATGTAATTGCAATAAATTAAATCCATCAGAAATGTCAAGAGCATCATATTCGATGTTTGCGAGTAATATAAAGCCAGATGATAAAAACAAGGTGTTCGTAATAGATCCACAATGGTTCGCGCATTATCCGTATATTTATCATAACTGCCAAGGCTACGGTGCAAATTATCCTTGTAACAAAGAATGTCCTGGGGATAGCAACATTATGCCTATTATAATAGATAATCAAACACCATCGATTCCGTCAACCCCGTTTAACCCTAACTATGTAGTTCCCGGAGATAGCTCAGGAGCTGCACTCAATCAAGAGATAATAGATTATATCTATCAATATATAGCAACGCATCCTGTTCCGTCTCCAAAACCAGATATAACTCCGATGCAACCAGTGATGCCAGGAAGTGGGCCAGGACCAGTAATTACTCCGGAAATAATTAATCAATATGTACCTGGTGGCGCTATATATCCAGGCATACAAACTAAGGAAGTGCCATTTGCTAAGCAGACCGGACCAAGCTCCAAACCAGGAGAATATTATGAACTTAAATGCGTAAATGAAGAAGGACACTATACCTGTGTGATAGCCAAGCATTGGGTTGAGGTAGTAACAGGTGAGGATGGCAATACTAAATTTGTACCAAGAGTTGAAAATATTCCAATAAAGTTAACAGGTTTAGATGGTTTATTTGAAAAAGTAGATAGTATTAAAGCGGATGAATATGAGTGTGATCCAGCTTGGTTTAAAGACCACTACTACGGAAGATGTATACCGTTTAATCGCAGCTATATTCCACCTTGGATGGGTAGCAAATAATACTCTCGAAATTAAAAGATTCTAAAGAAGTTTGATAGAAAAAGTAAATCGAACTTCTTCTTATTTTCGTATTAGGGTATAAAGTAATTAGGATAGATAGCTATTCTAATTATATTTTTTTGGAGGGATTTTATGGAAATTTTGTCAAATGCAAACGAAAATGAATATATTATTAAGGTGACAAATACGTCAACAGATACAGTTAATAATGTTAAGCTGCATTTCAAACCATTAAGTTCAAATATAAATAAGGTGACAGATTTGATAGAAAAATTAATAATACATAGAGAACGTGGAAGTTTTTTGCTTGATAAATTGGACACAGATATGTTGATAGGAAATTTGTCTCCAAATGAAAGCGCAAAGATTCAGTTTAAATTGAAAAAATCGGTTAAAACAATGGATATTGATAGCATTTTTTCTAATGTAGAATTAAAATCTGAAAAATTTATGGATTAAATTTCATTTTAAGCCTAGATCTTAATCCAATTTATGGTATAATATAAAAAACGTCAAAGGAGGAATGAATATATGAATATTCTATTACCAATTTCAAATGCTTTGGATTCCAAAGCGTTATTGTATGCAGAAGACATAGCCGTGCAAAAAGGGGCAAAGCTTTTTATTTTGTACATCACCAGTCCACTGACTTTTTCAAGCGTTTATGCATATCCAAGTATTTTGTATTCTATCGCAAACTTAAATATGGACAGTATTGATACAGCTCATAGAGCCATTACTACCAAGATTAAGTCTATAATAACTCGCACTGATAAAGAGGTAATTTGTCAAATTGGACCGCAAATTGATACTATAATTAGTGTGGTGAGTGAATATAATATAGATTTAATTATTTGTCCAGAGGAGCAAAATTTATTTGATAAATTAACTAATAATTTTAATAAAGATAGATTAGCAAAGAAAGTAAGTATTCCTATTATGTTATATTCAGAAGAAAGAAAGCAAGCGTAAGATGTTTTTTAGGGGTAGAATATACTACCTCTATTTTTATTAATATTGAGGTGAAGAAATGCCAACAAATGCTGCATTAAATATTCTTTTTCATTCTAAAATTAATGGAGATCTAACCGAATTATTAGATTTAAAAGATTATATGGCCAAGCAAATAATAGGTGACAGCAAAATTGCTGAGAGAGTCGTTAAAGAAGATAATATTGCTTTTTTACAAAAACAAGAAATAAAAAGAATTTTAGGTGATCGAAAAAAAAATAATTTAACCAGAAGTGCTGAACAAAATGACCAAATATCAAAATATAATCCATTTATATATATGGAAATTAGCCAGATAAATAATGCCATTAATTTAAATATAAAAAGCTCGTTGATTGCCAACTACTACTTTAAGGGATATCGCACAACAAAAATAACTATTCAAAATATGAATGTATCCGATAAAACTATTTTTGAAGTAAAAAATCAAACCAATATGTATGCAAATGAAAAGTTTTCTCTGGCATTTACGGAAATTAAAAATGGAAAAATCGTTGGATATTCTGTGGCAGTCGTTCCAGCAACAACAGGACAAAAAGGACAAGCAAGTTGCCAATTAACTCTTCTAAATCAAAATGAATATATAGTAGATGATGGAGCAAAATATTTTGATGTTTCAAAGCTTATTATGAATATGAGTGTGTGATATAGAATTTTATGAAATACGTAGTAATATGTTGCATATTATAAGTGAATATTTTGACATATTGCTATTTTTTTCATTTCGATAAAAACCCGTTGACAACGCAGTCGTTTTAAGGCATAATTACATTACGGCGAAGTTGCATTTAAATTGAAAAAGGAATATATTGTTACAATTTAAATCAATTTAAATGGTTCGTCTAAATATAATATGTTTGTATAAATTTTAACCTTTAGAAGGAGGATTTTGATTAATGGCGACTAAAGCGAATTTTTCAAGAAGCGAAATAGGTGCTCATAACCCAATTTTTAGTTCAATTCGTACTACTATTGAAACTGCTTTCTACGGAAACAACGTAACCAATGTTACTTCTCTTAAAGAAGCTTACAAATTAGCAGCTGCATCTCCTGGAACTGTGGTAACTGATTTACCTGTATACGAGCCAGAGCTTATAGGACTAGATCCTGGCAGCAAAATTTTATTATTTAACGATGGTACTGTTTTTGGTAGAACTGCCGCAGCTAGAAGGGTTATCGGAGAGCCTGGAGTTAATGCAGCAGAATATGCTACAAAAGTTCGTGAAGCTGTTTATGGAACCCGTTTCAAAAAACTTTATCATGCACAGGCTATTGTTGGGTTAAATGAAGAGTTTACTGTAAAAGCTCACCTTTGCATTCCTGAAAATGAAGAAAACGTTATGTATTCTTGGCTATTAAACTTCCAAGTGATCAATGAAGCTGTAGCGGAAATGTACAAAAATTCAAAAGTTTTAGAAAACGAAGGAGATATCTACATATTCTCCGATCCAACATGGTCTCATCCAGATCATCCACTTGGATTGGCAGTTGTAGATCCTAAGAATAACTGTGCTTGTATTTTGGGTATGAGATATTTTGGAGAACACAAAAAAGGTACTCTAACTCTTGCTTGGGGAATTGCTAACCGTAATGGATTTGCTTCTTGCCATGGCGGTCAAAAACGTTATAACCTAAAAGGTGGAAAATCTTTTGTTGCAGGTGTATTTGGTTTATCTGGAAGCGGAAAATCAACTATTACGCATGCTCCTCATGGTGGTAAATATGACATCACTGTTCTACACGATGATGCGTTTGTTATTTCAACAGAGGACAGCTCATCTGTAGCTCTAGAGCCATCATATTTTGATAAAACTCAAGATTATCCATTAACTTGTGATGATAATAAGTATTTGTTGACTATGCAAAACAATGGTGCAACTCTTGATGAAGATGGAAAAATCGTTCCTGTTACTGAGGATATTAGAAATGGTAACGGTCGTGCAGTTAAATCTATTCTTTGGTCACCAAACCGCGTAAATAAATTTGCAGAGCCTGTTAATGCTATATTCTGGTTGATGAAAGACCCAACTCTTCCACCAGTAGTTAAGTTGAGTGGAGCTGACCTTGCATCTGTTATGGGTGCTACCTTGGCGACTAAGCGTACAACTGCAGAAAGACTTGCTCCTGGAGTTGACCCTAATGCGTTGGTTGTAGAGCCTTATGCTAATCCATTTAGAACTTATCCTTTGGCGGATGACTTTTTGAAGTTTAAAAAATTAGTTGCTGAATGTGATGTAGAATGTTATATCCTAAATACAGGTGACTTTATGGATAAAAAGGTTACTCCAGCGGTAACTTTAGGTGTTCTTGAAGCTATTGTAGAAGGTACTGCGAAGTTCAAACCTTGGGGACCTTTCTCTGACATCGAAATTTATGAAGTAGATGGATATGTTCCAGACCTTAAAGATAAAGCTTATTTAGAGCAATTGCAAGCTAGAATGGAAGATAGAATGAAATATATCGAGTCTCGCGATACTGAAAAAGGTGGCTTTGATAAACTTCCAGCAGAAGCGTTAGATGCGCTTAAAACTGTTGTAGCTCAAGCTAAAAAGGCTTAATACTGTGATATAAGAAAAGACCATGAAGTTTTGTCATGGTCTTTTTTTTATATATTTTAAAATAATGCAACTTTGAAAACATTAAATATATTAATAGCAATTATTGCTGCCATGGTAATATTAAATAGTTTTTCCACTTGTCTATTAGATAGTTTTGTACTAATTTTATCACCTAAAAATCCTCCTAATACTCCTCCAACAATCATAAAACCTAAAACTTCTAAGTTATATGGTTCAAAGCCTGTGGTGAATAGTGTAGTTAAAATGGTTGTAGTTTGAGAGAAGAAGATCGTAAAAATAGAATAGATAGCTGCATCTTTTGCGTCACAAGAAAAGAGAATGATTATTACTGCTACATTGATAGGACCCCCACCAATGCCCAAAAATACTGCAACACTTCCCAAAATTAATCCTGCTATTAAACATATAATAGGATTTGTAACATTAAAAGTTTTGATTTTGGCTTTATAGATGCTAAATAACAAAATTATAATCATAAGTAATGCTAAACATATAGATTGAATGATTTTTGCTGTATCTACTGGAATCATTTTTTCGAAGTTTTGAAATGCGGCTTTACCGACAAATCCTCCTAAAATGGCTCCAACAGAAAGTGATATCAACTTTATGTACTCAAATTTTACACCCGATATAAATTTTTTTGTAAGAGATACTATCGACATAGCGATCAATGTGCATCCAGATAAAATCCCAATGGTTGCCATGTCATATTGCCCTAATGCATCTAACACGGGTTTTATGATGACGCCTCCTCCTAAACCTGAAATTGCTCCTATTGTAGTTGAACCTAATCCAACTAATAAATATAAAAATCCTCTTAGCATAATACATACTCCTTTCGTCTTAATACAAATTAATTATACATCATTATCCATTTTTTGTAAAATAATTTTGATGAATTAAGGTAATCTACTGGGGATATGTATTGGATATTATAGAAAAGGACTTGCTATGAACAAGTCCTTTATTTGTTTATTCTGCTATTCTTGCTTTTAATGTTGCTTGTAGATCTTCGTATCCTACTTTTCCAAGTAATGCAAACATATTGCGTTTATACTCTTCTACCCCAGGTTGATCAAATGGATTTACACCTAGTAGGTATCCACTAATTCCACATGCTTTCTCAAAGAAATAAATCATTTTGCCCAATCCAAAGGCATCTAATTTTTCGATATTTAGTATCATATTTGGAACTCCGCCATCTACATGCGCCAGTAATGTACCTTCAAATGCTTTTTTATTTACAAAGTCCATAGTTTTGCCAGCAAGATAATTAAGTCCATCTAAGTCATTTTCAGCTGCTTCTAAAGTGATATCTTCACGTGGAGTTCCAACGCTGATTACAGTTTCAAATAAAAAGCGTCCACCATCTTGGATATACTGCCCTATTGAATGAAGGTCTGTTGAAAAGTTTGCAGAAGAAGGATAAATTCCTTTTAGATCTTTACCTTCGCTTTCGCCATATAGTTGTTTCCACCATTCTCCAAAGTATAGAAGAGCTGGCTCATAATTTACTATTAGCTCAACATTTTTACCTTTTTTTAGCAATATATTTCTTGCGGCAGCGTATTTGTAGGCTTCGTTGTTGAATAAATCTGGATTGCTGTATTCTTCGCGTCCAGCTGCGGCACCGTTCATAAGTGCATCGATATCGACTCCGCTTGTTGCGATAGGTAATAGTCCGACGGCTGTTAATACGCTAAAGCGTCCACCAACATCATCTGGGATCACAAAAGTTTCATAGCCTTCTTCTTTGGATAAAGTTAATAATGCTCCTCTTGCTTTGTCTGTTGTTGCAAAAATTCTTTCCTTAGCACCTGATTTGCCATATTTTTCCTCTAAAAACTTCTTAAATACTCTAAATGCTATAGCAGGTTCAGTTGTAGTTCCAGACTTAGAGATTACATTAACACTTACATCTTTGTCTTTGCACACATCTAAAAGTTGTGTTAAATATGTTCCTGAAATATTGTTTCCAACAAAATAAATTTCTGGCCCTTTGCGTTGGTCCTTAGTTAATGAATTATAAAATTGGTGAGTTAATGCTTCGATACAAGCGCGTGCTCCAAGGTATGATCCACCTATACCGATTACGATCAATACATCGCTGTTATCACGAATTTTGGCAGAAGCATTTTTTATTCTCTCAAATTCCGATTTGTCATAATCGACAGGAAGGTTAATCCAGCCTAAAAAATCAGATCCTGAGCCAGTTCCTTCGTGTAAAATCTCGTGAGCGAGATTGATTTGAGGTTTAATATTTGAAAATTCTTCTACGGTGATGCCTGTTTTTTTTATATCTAATGAAATCATTGTTGCCTCCTAAAAAATTATAAATTGATGAATCAATAATTAGTATGCACAATTTTTGATTTTAAATACCAAATTCTTCTAAAAATTTTGTGATATCTTCATCATTTAAATCTGGGATAATATTTTGACTTTTTTCTTCTTCAAAATTATGGCTTGCTTGAAAATATTCTTCATCTAGACTAATCCTATCTTCTAGTTGAGCAATTTTCTTATTTTGTTGTGCAATAGTTAAGATTTTTATTTCCAAAGACTCTTTGAGCCGTGCATTTTCTAATTCCAGTTGTTTATTAAGTTCTGTTTGAGAATTTTGCAAAGTTTCCAGAGGATATTGGTTTAAAATATAATCTTTTAATATTAGTATAATATCATTTTTGCGTTTTTTTAAGCTAGTTAGGATGCCAATAATAATTACAATAAAAAAAATTATCAAATTTAGTATAAGAAATAAAGAATCTTTATTTGAATATACATACCAAACTACATTTAGAGCAACAACTAAATAACTCAATCTTCTAAGCTTAGTAATGCCATTTTCGACGATACTAAATCTAAATTTACCAATATAATCTCTTTGAATTCGTTGTCTAATATATATATCAATCTCGCCAGCATTTTGACTTGTTATATTACTATAATCTTCTATTAATTGTCTTATAAATTTAGTTTGAGTTTCTGTTTTATATATTTTAGTATTTGTATAAATCAATACGCTATAATTCAGTCTTCTAAAATATGAAAGCTGCATTATAATAAATAATAAATAACAACTAAATAAGCTTATATTAAGTATTAAAAAAAATGTAGACATTAGGTTTCTCCTTTCATGTTAGTATTGCCCAGTCTATAAATTTAATTGCTAAATTTTTAAAATTTTTTAATTGCTAAATTTCTAAATTTTTGTATAAAAAATGCGTAACTTTTCAGTACGCATAATAAAGTGACTATATATTTAACCATTTAACACTACTTCCGTTATTTGTAGGAATCACCTCGAGTTGGGTAGAAATTTTATTTTTAAGTTCTTCAACATGTGATATGATACCAATTAGTCGTTCATCTTGCTTAAGTTCCATAAGTGTATCAACAGCTACTCCAAGTGTCTCAGAATCCAATGTTCCAAAACCTTCATCTATAAACATCATATCTAGTTTAATACCTTTAGATTTTGTCTGAATTACATCTGATAATCCTAATGCAAGAGACAAGGATGCTTGAAAGCTTTCTCCTCCGGAAAGAGTTGTGGCATCTCTCGTGGAGTGAGTGTATTTATCAAATACAGTTAGCTCAAGGCCCTGGTTGTTTCTGCCTTTAACGATTTCTTTTTGTCTATTTAAAGTAAATCTGTTTGCTGTCAATTGCTTTAATCTGATATTTGCAGCATCAATTATTTCTTCAAAGTATGTTCCAATAACGAAAGTTTCATAAGAAATATAAAAACTGTTTTTGCCATTTGCGATGTCTCCAATTTCGCTTATTAATTTGTATTTTTTTTCTAATTGTTTAAATTTATCATGTAAACTTTCAAGTTCTGATAAAAGTAATTTTTTTGAAGTCTCATCTTTAATTAAATCAGTTATTTGTTGATCTAAATATTTTTTAAGATATTCACCTTTATGAATTTTTTTAACAAGCACCTTTAAGTCCATATAAGTTATATTTTCAAGCTGCTTTGTAAGTTCTTGTGCTGTCGCTGATAATTCAGTATACTGAGAAGTATATTGATTAAGACGAGTAACCCACATGTCTTTAAAAGATAATTCTGGTAATAATGTTTCAAAAATATCTTCAGATATATGATGCTCAGCTAAATTTTTTGAAAGATGCTCATGTTGAGAATCTATTTTGGATTTTAATGTTGTAAGATAGTCATTTTGACTTTGTATCTGAGTATCAAGAGTTAAAATTTGTTTTGTAATATTGGTGAAGTTTTCCTTGTATTCTTCATAAAGTTGTTGTTCTGTAGTTAATAATATATTTATAGAATCAAGTTTAGTTTGCAGTTCTTCTAAGAAAATGGGGACATCACTATTTAGTAAAAGGTTTAATTCTGTTTGAATTTTTGTTTTTTTAATTGCCATTTGTTGCAATGTTTGATTTATGGTTATTAATTCTTTATCATATTGTGTAAAGTGAGTAGTTAAAGTTTGTAGTTGTAATGTTTTGTTTTTTACTTCTATCATTTGAGTATTTAATAAGTCTAAGGTTTTATCAATTTCTAGGCACTCATTGTGTGTTGAATGGACTAAATCATATATTGTATTTAGTGTTTGATTGCTATATTTAGGTTCTTTTAATAAAAATAACTGTAACTCTATATTTGATAGCATAACTTGTAGATTAGTATTTAATTCTATTAATTGGTCTCTTAATTCATTGTTTTCTATTCGTGCTGTTTCAAGTGTTTTTTTCATCGCATCTATTTGTATTTTAGTGGGGATTGTAATAGCAGTTTTAACTGTTGCTGGACTTGGATGAGCAGTAGAACCGCAGACTGGGCAGGAGATGCCATTTTGTAAGCTCATAGCCAAAATTCCAGCTTGCTCATTATAATAGATTTTTTCTGAAATTTCATAATCCGTTTTTAATTTTTCAAAATTTTTGTTTTTTGATATATAATTAGTAGTCATATTTTTATGTTCAACTATTGCAGCTTCATATGACTTACAGTCTGTATATAAAGTTTTAAGACTATTATACTTTGAAAGTGTTTGTATTTTTAATGCTTCTGCTTTTACTTTGTCTAGTTCAACATAACTGAAACTTTTAAGCGTTTCATTAATTTGAGTTATTTGGTTCTTATTTTCTTCAAATTTTGTAGTTATTGTAGTTTTTTGTTGTTCTTTTTCATTGATCAATGTGGTAAGTTTGTTTAGTTTTTCTTTTAAATTTTCGGAATGTGTAATTTTTGGAATTAATTTTTCGAGTTCTCTCCTTTTTATTTTTAATTCATCATGTTTGCTAACTTTTAGTTCATAATCATCAAATAATATTTGAGTATTTTTAAGTTCTATGGTTAACTCTAATTTTAATTGTTCATATTCTGATAAATCATAGAGCATACGATTATATTCATCAGTACTTTTTTGTATATATATATAATCATTTGAAAATTCTTTAATAGTGTCTAATGCATTAATCTTTAGCTCTAATTGTTCCATTTCAACTTTTTTATTCTGCAATTTAATTAGTTCTTGGTTGACTTGTGAAAGTTTTAGAAGAAGTTGATTATTATTTTGTATTAACGATTGTTCTGCGTATAATGTTTGTAATTGATCCTCGGCTTGTTCTTTGCAAGCTTGACGTTGTATTGTTTCATTTGCAATAGTTTGTAGATATTCATGTGCGTATTCTATGGCTATTGCTGTATCAGTAATATAATCTGGAAATGCTAAAGTTGTAATTAATTCTGTAATTCTAGTGTTTAAAAATTTATATTCTTGCTCTAATTGTGAAGCTCTGTTCTTAAAATCTTCTTGAATAGCATGATGTAATTGCGTTCCAAATATTTTTCTAAAAATTTCAATTTTTTCTTTAGTATTAGTTGTCAAGAATTTGTTAAATTCTCCTTGGGGTAACATAACAATTTGTTTAAATTGATCTTTAGAAAGTCCTAAAATTTCTTCGATTTTTTCTGTAACTGTTAAAATATCAGTAATAGGTTGTTCGTTTTCTATATATAATACACATTTTTTTTCCGTATTTTTTTGTTCAGGATATCTAATCAGTTTATAATTTGTTTTATTGATTTCGAATTCAAAATTAACAAAAGTTAAAATTCCATTTGTTGTATAATCGCTGATTAAAAGTTCTTCATTTTTACGGTTGTTACCACTACCCTCTCCATATAAGGCAAAAGAAATAGCATCAAATATAACAGTTTTGCCTGCTCCTGTAGGTCCTGAAATCATAAATATATTTTTGTTTTTTAGCCCATTAAAGTCAATTTCTACCTGTTCTCTAAATGGACCAAAAGCAGACATTACCAATTTAATTGGTCTCATAAATAACACCTCCTTGTATTACGTTATTTATAATATCTTTTATACAAATTTGTTTTTCTTCAGTAAGTTCAGTTTTACTGCATTGTATATAAAATGCTAAAAATAAATCTGATGGTGTTTGAATTTCAAGGTTGTTGGTCAAAGGTTCTGTTTTTGCTGGTTTTAGTAATGGTTTATCTATAGATATAATATTCGGAAACACAGTTCGAAGTTGATCAAGTGGATGTAATAGCTCCTCTTCATCTATTAATGTAGCATGAATATAATTTTGGATATAATGACCATGTTTTAAATAAAAATCCTGTCCTATTTGTAATATATTATCCAATGTATCTGTAAAAGTTTGAAAATCTTTTGGCGCTAGTAAAGGTAAATATTCATTACGAACATATTTATTACTTATGGTAATTTTGTTTATCCCTTTTATTTGATTTTCTTCTGCAAAAGAATATTTTGCTATAGATCCCGAATAGCACACCTCTTTTCTACCAACAAAAGCTCGTTTATGCAAATGTCCCAGTGCTACATAGTCAAAATCTGCAAACAGTTCATAATTTATTGCATCAATATTTGGTATTGCTGCGAATTGTTTAGCTTTTGAATAATTTATAACAAAATTATGAGTAATTAAAATGTTGTTGGAAGTAGAATCAATTGTTTTTTTTATTTCTGAGATTATATACTGCATAGCTTGCTCAGGAGTAGATATTTTAGAGTGAGTGTTTGTATGCTGAATAAGTAACGGATCTATAAACGGTACCAAATAAAAATGATACAATTCTGTGCCTTTGATAAATAGTATTCTTTCAAATAATTTGTTTGTTGCTAGATATAAATTGGATTGTTTTAGTAATTCAAGTTTAAGTTGAATTGTATTATCGTGATCTCCAGGAACAATAAATATAAATATTTTCATTTGCATTACTAAAACTGTAAGTATTTCATTTAAAAGAGTTATAGCGGAAATTGATGGTGTAGGGCTATCATATATATCTCCAGAGATAATTATTACATCTGGTTTTTCTTGTTTACTTAATTCGATAAATTGCATAAGTATATGTCTTTGGTCTTCTATCATAGAAATATTGCCAATTACTTTGCCAATATGCCAATCACTTGTATGAAAAATTTTCATTAAAAATCCTTTCTGTTCTTTACATATTTATTATTTAGCGTTGACATATATGAAAGAAATTATACATAATTTTATGCACAAAAAAGAGGAGAAAGTCTCCTCTAGAGTTTATTTAACATAAGTTATTTTATTTTCATCGAATCTATCGACAAATACGTTCGCATTTTCTTTAGCTGGATATCCAAGAGCGACCACAGAATAAGGTACTTTTTCAGACGGTAAATTATATAATTTTTGTATAAAGTCTACTTTTGGCTCATCTGGTGTAACACCCAACCACACGCTACCTAAACCTAAGTCACAGGCTTCTAGCATCAAGTTTTGTGTTGCCGCTCCTAAATCCTGTTCCCATTTACCAGGAACTTTCAACTTATCTTTAGGGCAAACTATCACTATCGCGACTGTTGCAGTGGAAAGGGGCGTAGTATATTGTCCAAATGGTTGTAATGCATCGAGATTTTTGCGTCCAGTAACAACGATAAATTCCCAAGGCTGTTGATTCATAGCAGATGGTGCTTGCATTGCGGCTTTCAAAATTTGAGTTACTTTTTCTGCTTCTACGATTGTGTCTTTAAATTGACGTACACTTCGTCGGGTAAAAATAGTGTTCATAACATCCTCCAAATATTTATAATAATTGAATATACTCTACTTGTTCACCTGATGGAGATTCTACAAAAAAGAATTTAGCTCCATTAAAGATAAAATCTATTTGTTTTACAGGTCCTAAAAGCTTAGCATTTTGAGCTTTTAACGCTTGATAATCTGCCTCGATATCGGTGCTTTTAAGCGCTATATGACCCACTGTTGCTGCTGTTAAAGTGGCATTTTCTAGAATTTCATAAGTTACTCCGTCTTTGGAAACAAATAAAAATCTGCCACTTGGAGTATTAAAATCTCCGGTAACTGTAAAGCCTAGTACATCAGTATAAAATTTTGCGGTTTCATTAATATTTGGTACTGTCAAATTGATATGATCTAACATTGTTATTTCCTTTCGTAAATTAAAATTTGTTGTAATAGTAATCAAGTATTTGTAGTATGTGAATAATTTTTTGAAACTTGGGTATTAGTTTTTAGTGATTTCAGATGTTATTTCTTGGGCTACACCGTCTTCAGATTTACTAAACCCTCCTATATAGTTCATATATATAGGATTTAAGCTTGATATTGCATCCCTCAAGTCTGGAGATAGGTCACTATATACGAGAATTTTTTCTAAGTCAATTAATTTTAAATAATGATCAGCAAAGTTTGCTAGTTTAATAAGGTGCATACGTGCTGTTGCAGAATCTGAATATTCTACTCGAATAGTAATGCTTTCTTCGTCTTCTCCTAAAGCCCATTCATAATTAATAATACCGTCTTCTTTTTGCACGATATCAATGCGTTCTTTCATAATATCCAGATAAGCTTGAATTTTGCCTGGCTTAATTTTACCTTCTATGATCCACATTGCTTTGTTTAACATATTAATGCCTCCTTCAATTTGATAAAAAGGAAATTAGATGTAGTTGCTATAGGATCCATTATACATACTATTTCTATTATTTGCAATTATAAAATTTTTTATCCAAAATATTTATACCTTAATGTGGTCGTTATGCGACGATATATTATAGATGTATTATATAAGAAGTTTTGAGTAATAATATGATAAAAAGGAGGAATCGTATGAATAAATATTTAAAAATAATGGAAGATATGGAAATTGAGTTAGACTTGATGGATGTGAGTTTTTTGAAGGCTTGTTGTGTGATAACTGGAATTATTATTGGAACAGTTTTTCCGAAAACTTCAAAAGCTCTCCGACCATTGTTGATGATTTTATGGATGTGTATGTTCACAATGCTTATATTAAAAATATTTATAAAGCCGCTACAAGATAGAATGGATTGGAATGATGAATTATAATTACCCCTTGTCAAAATTGAGTAAACAGTTTATAATATACAGCGATTATGGAATATAGAAAGGAATGAAAAAATGGCTCAGATATCTAAAACTATGACAATAAGTGAAATTCTTAGTGTGGACAAAGTTGTAATCCCGGTTCTTATGAATTCTGGAATGCATTGCTTAGGCTGTCCTTCAGCTCAAGGCGAAACTTTAGAAGAAGCGTGTATGCATCATGGACTTAATGCTGATGAACTTGAAACACAAATTAATGATGCGCTAGCAGGTATTTAAGTTTTATGCTCCCTCGATACCAACGGGGGGCTTTTTAATATAAAAAAGTGTCAGCGATTTGGGTGCCGACACTTCAATTATTTTTTAACCTTTTAATGCGCCAACCATTACACCTTTAACAAAGTATTTTTGAATTAGAGGATAAATACATATTACAGGTAGTGATGAAACTATGATAACACCATATTTAATAACTTCTGCCATAGTATTTAATTGCTCCAGTGCTTCTGGATCGGTAATTTCAGTTCCGGTATTAGTTTGGGCAAGAATTTCTCTTAGTACAAGTTGAAGAGGATACTTAGAGGAATCTGATAGATAAATCATAGGCGCAAAGTAAGCATTCCATTGAGCAACTGCAATATACAAAGCAATAACGGCAATGATGGGCTTAGCAAGTGGTAACGCTATACTGGTAAAAAATTTTTCGTTGGAGCAGCCATCAATTTCTGCAGATTCTTGTAGCTCTAATGGAATAGAATTGCCAAAGAAGGATCTAATCAAAATTATATTGTAGACACTAATTGTACCCATAATAATCATTAATAAACGAGTTCCCATAAGACCTATATTGTGTACTACTAAATATGTAGGGATTAGGCCTCCGCTAAAATACATTGTAAACACAAGTAATGCCATAATAACGCCTCTATAAGGCAAATCTTTTCTAGATAAAGAATATCCAGCCGGAATACATACTAATAGCCCAAAAATGGTACCTCCAATAGTATATATAATTGTATTAAGATAACCTTGCCAAATTCTGGTATCTTCTAATATTTTTTGATAGCCAACAAAAGTAATTCCTTTTGGATAGAGTAAAATTTCACCGCTATTAACATATACAGGATCAGAAAACGAAGCAACAACCACGAAATATAATGGATATATTACAATCACAAGTACAATTGCTAATATGACATAAACTATTGCATAAAAAATTTTATCTGCTGTTGAGTCTTTAATTTTATTATTATTTTGTGCCATTGTTATCACTCACCTTCTACCACAAGCTACTGCCAGATAATTTTTTGGCAAACCTGTTCACTAATATTAAGATAATGAAGTTGATTACATTATTAAACAATCCAATTGCTGTTGAATAGCTATATTGGCTTTGCAATAAACCTAGCTTGTACGTATAGGTTGAAATAACTTCCGATTGTGACAAGTTGAGATTATTTTGAAGGAGTAAAACTTTTTCAAAGCCAACTGTCATCAATGATCCGCATCGTAATACTAATAAAATGATAATAGTAGGTACAATAGAAGGCAAGTCGATATAAAAAATACGCTTAAATCGAGTAGCACCATCCATTATGGCTGCCTCATGTAATTCGGGGCTTACTCCAGAAAGTGCTGCAATATATATAATGGACCCCCAGCCTGCACTTTGCCAAACACCGGAGAGGACGTAGATGGCATCAAAATATTGTGCGTCACCCATAAAATAAATTCTTTCTCCGAGAAATGGCTCTAGCAACGTTACAATAAAACCAGAGCGCGGAGATAAGAATGCAGTAATCATGCCCACCAATACTACGACCGAAATAAAATGAGGCATATACGTTACTGTCTGAGTAAATTTTTTAAATCGTTCATTTTTTAAACTATTAAGCATAAGCGCTAATATAATTGGAATGGGAAATCCGATTACAATAGAGAAAAAGCTAAGTGATAAAGTATTTTTGATGAGTGTCCAAGCCCTAGGTGAATTAAAAAACATTTCAAACCATTGCATACCAACCCAAGGACTATCCCAAATGCCAAGACCTGAATTAAAATTTTTGAACGCTATTTGTATACCGTATAGAGGCAGGTAATTAAAGATAATAATATAGATTATAACCGGTAATAAAAATAAATATAGCATTTTATTTTTCTTCACAAGTAGCTTGGTTTTTGCTTTTTGTCTTAATTTTTGTTCTGGAGTGAGCTTGGTTTTCTTGGATCGAATACTTTTTGCTAATTCCATTATATATATCTCCTTTCAAAAAAATATTCATATTGCAGAAGCAAGTAAAAAAATAAATAATGTATGTATAATCAATATGAATATTGTGAACAAATTATATATAATAGTAGCAGCAAGATATGTTATTGTCAAGTAATAGATGCCCAAATATACCGATTGCCAAAATATGTTTAGATAAAATATGGAACTATACAAAATAGTACATTTCAAAAAGCATTGGATGCCATCGCCATTTATTAGAGATCCGGCGCCTGGATATGAAGATGATTGGTTTGCAGCATACTATCCGCTATATAGAGACTCGCGAGCAGTAGAGGAAAGTATCGTGTTGATGAGGAGCGATGATGTTGCAATTCCAGATTACTCCACGTTTATTTCCAGCAATGTGAAGGTGGGGAAATAAAATTGTTATGGAATCTATAGAATCTCAGTGGCCTATTTGGCAAGCAGAAATCGATAAAATTAATGGAAAATAAGTCAAAAATATAGCAGATGAACAAAGTGCAAAAACACAAAGTTAATCTGCTTTTTTTGTTACTATCTTTTTTTAGCCCATTCACGAGCGGCAGTTTCTATAGCAGTCCATTTTTCTTGGTTCAATTTTCTATTACCCATCTTAAATTCCATAGTAGTTTTAACATTGCGATCACCAATAAAATTTTTTAAATCTTCGATGGCATTGCCGGGCTTGCCGCCACAGGTGCAAAAAATTCTAACGGGTTTGCGAGATAGATCTTGTTTTCGTAAGAAGGATCTAACAGGAGGTGCAAAAGACCCCCACCAAACAGGAGTGCCAACTATAACGTCATTATATTTGTTCATTTCAACGTTTGAATCTTCTAGAGGAGGTGCGACACCCTTTTTAATTTGAGATTTACTAGCAAAAAGTGCGCTAAAAAAACCATATTTTTTCAAAGGTTTAATTTCAAATAACTCTGCACTTAATTCATTTGCTATAGCTTCGGCAACGCGTTTGGTATTGCCTTTTCGTGAATAGTAAACTACTAATGTTTTCATAAAAATGATCATTCCTTTCGCTACAAATTAAAATCCTAAGTTATAAATCTCCACCTTATCTATATCAACATCTTTAACTGCTATGTCGGCCATTGCAGCTAATGTGTCCAAAGAAGTTACAATTTGAACTGAAGATTCGATTGCGAGTCTTCGAATTTTAAAGCCGTCACGTTCTTTGTCATTGCCTTTTGTTGGAGTGTTAACAAGCAAGTCTATTGTACCACTTCTAATTAAATTTAACAACTCTACATTTTCTGGAGACCAATTATCAATAATTTGAACTGCGATTCCTGCAAGTTTTAATTTATGGGCAGTTCCTTCGGTGGCAATGAATGTGTAGCCGATATCAGCAAATCTTTTTGCTATTGCAACGAATTCATCTTGATCATGCAGTTGAATGGCAGCGACGATAGTTCCGCATCGGTTAGGCAATTTTTTTCCGGCTGCTATAAAGCCCTTATACAATGCTTCTTCTAGAGTTTTGCCAACGCCTAATACCTCGCCAGTGGATTTCATTTCTGGACCAAGACTGACTTCAACTTGAGGTAATTTTTCAGTAGAGAATACGGGAACTTTTACTGCATAAAAATCTTTTGGCTCAGGATATAAATCGATGCCATAGCCTAAATCTCGTAATTTTTGTCCTAAGATTGTTTTGGTGGCAAGTTCTATTATAGGCACTTCTGTAACCTTTGAGATATAAGGAACAGTACGGCTTGAGCGAGGGTTTACTTCTATAATATATAGATCGTCTTTGTAATCGATATATTGGATATTTATCATTCCTAAAACTTTGAGTTCTGTTGCCAAAAGTTTGGTGCAGTTGATAATTTTTTCTTTGATTGCAGCAGAAATATTTACGCTAGGGTACATGGTGGTGCTGTCTCCAGAGTGGATTCCTGCACGCTCTAGATGCTCCATAATTCCGGGTATTAGGATATCCTCTCCATCGCAAATCGCATCTACTTCTATTTCGCGTCCCATCAAATATCTGTCGATTAAAACTGGGTTTTCTTTGTCGCGATCGAAGGCATTTTCTAGATATCGCTGCAACTCTGTTTCTTCAAAGGTTATTTCCATTCCTTGCCCCCCAAGCACATACGAAGGGCGTACTAGTACAGGATAATCAAGCTCTGATGCAACAGCCAATCCTTCTGCAACATTCCAAATCGCTTTTCCTTTAGGACGTTTTATATGAAGCTTTTCTAGGACTTCATCGAATTTTTCACGGTCTTCTGCTTCATCCACTTGGCGAGGCTGTGTTCCAAGTACCGGAATATTCATCTTTTCACAAAAGTTAGCAAGTTTGATTGCAGTCTGCCCACCAAATTGTAGGATAACTCCCTTTGGTTTTTCTTTTAAGAATATATGATACACATCCTCATCTGTGAGAGGCTCAAAATATAATTTATCAGACGTATTAAAGTCGGTACTCACTGTCTCTGGGTTATTATTTATGATGATGGTTTCGTAGCCACATTTCTTGAGGGCCATAATGGCATGGACGCTGCAGTAGTCAAATTCAATGCCCTGCCCGATGCGAATAGGTCCAGATCCTAGCACCATTACTTTTTCGCGGTCGCTAACAGTAACTTCATCGTTAGTATCGTAGGTCGAATAGTAATAAGGTGTTTGTGCTTCAAACTCGGCACCACAAGTATCAACCATCTTATAGGTTGGAACTATGCCCCACTTAAATCTGAGGTCGCGAATGTCAGCTTCTGTTACAACCGATTCTTCGGTATATTGAATAAATTCTGCGATGGCTTTGTCGGCAAATCCACGTTTTTTAAGTTTGCGCAAATAATTTGGTGTTAGATCCTCAAATTCCATAGTTTTTAAGGCTTCTTCTTGAAAGACGATCCATCTAAATTTTTCTACAAAGAAAATATCCATTCCAGTAATTTTGCAGACTTGTTCTTTTCTATAATGGCGTCGTAGCATTTCTGCCAATGCAAAGATTCTCTCGTCATCTGCAATTACAACTTTTTGCTTAAGCTCATTGAGTGAGCATTTACTAAGCTTAGAATGAGAAAAGCTAAACTGGCCTATTTCCAATGAACGAAGCCCCTTTAAGAAAGCACTTTCAAAGTTATTTCCGATGGCCATAATTTCGCCTGTTGCCATCATCTTTGTACCGAGAGTTCTTGTGGCAGTGTAGAATTTATCAAATGGCCATTTGGGAATTTTTACCACAACATAATCTAGAGTGGGCTCAAAGCATGCATAGGTTTTGCCTGTAACCGCATTTTCAATTTCGTCTAATCCGTAGCCTAAGGCAATCTTGGCAGAAACTCGGGCGATGGGGTATCCGGTTGCTTTTGAGGCTAGTGCAGATGAGCGGCTAACACGAGGGTTGATTTCGATGATGGCATATTCAAAGCTATCTGGATGAAGCGCTATTTGTACGTTACACCCTCCTCGGATATCGCACTCAGAAATAATATCAAGAGATGCTCGACGCAACATTTGGTATTCTTTATCTGATAAAGTTTGAGACGGAGCAACAACGATGCTATCGCCAGTGTGGATGCCAACAGGGTCAATGTTTTCCATGTTACAGACTGTAATTACAGTTCCATAGTTGTCGCGCATCACCTCATACTCAATTTCCTTCCAGCCTTTGATGCACTTTTCGATTAGGACTTGATTAACTCGAGATAAGTGAATGCCACTGCTAGCAATTTCGCTAAGCTCTTCTTCAGTTTCTGCAATGCCACCGCCGGTTCCTCCTAATGTATAAGCTGGACGAACGACGACAGGATAGCCAATTTCTCGAGCAAAAGTAATTGCGTCGGCAACAGTTTCTACAGTTTTGGATTCAATAACAGGCTGATTAATACGATTCATCAATTTTCGAAAGCTTTCGCGGTCCTCGCCTTCTTTTATTGCGCTGATCTGGGTGCCAATTACTCGAACATTATATTTTTCCAATATTCCGAGGTCGTTTAGCTCTACTGCTAAATTTAGTCCAGTTTGCCCTCCAACACCGGCAAGAAGGCTGTCGGGTCTCTCTTTTGCAATAACTTTTTCTATAAATGCCGCATTGAGAGGTTCGATATATATTTTATCAGCAACTTCTTTGTCTGTCATTATTGTTGCAGGATTACTATTTACCAAAATTACTTCGATTCCCTCTTCACGAATTGCTTGACATGCCTGAGTCCCCGAATAGTCAAACTCTGCAGCTTGCCCTATTACAATGGGTCCAGATCCTATTACAAGTACTTTTTTTATGCTTAAATCTCTTGGCACTGTAGCTTTCCTCCTTTAATAATGTCTATAAATTCATCGAAAATGTGTTCTGTATCAGTGGGTCCAGGTGCAGCTTCTGGGTGAAATTGGACGCTATATATATCCAACTCTTTGCAATACATTCCTTCAACAGTTTGGTCATTGAGATTTGTGTGGGTAATGACAGCGCCAGTTGGAAGTGTGGCTATATGATAATTGTGATTTTGAGAGGTTATATATACGCGGTTTGAGATAAAATCTCGAACAGGATGATTGCAACCATGGTGTCCAAACTTGAGTTTATTTGTATCTCCGTCAAGTGCTAATGCAAGAAGTTGATGCCCTAAGCATATGCCAGTGATGGGTTTTTTTCCAATTAATTCTTTGATGGTTGCAATAACTTGAGGGATATCTTTAGGATCAGCAGGACCGTTTGAAATAAAGATTCCATCTGGATGAGCTGCTAAAATATCTGATGCTGATACAAATGCAGGAAAGACGGTCATTTTGCATCCGCGTTTGGTAAATTCACGTAAGATATTAAGTTTGGTGCCGCAATCGATAACTGCAATATGTGGACCATTACCAGATATTTCGTATTTATCATTAGTGGTAACCGATGAGACTGCATGAGAATTTGAAAAGCTATTCATTTTTAATTTGATTTGACTAGGAGTAAGTTCTCTAACAGAAATAATGCCTTTCATAGTTCCGAAATCACGCAAAATTTTTGTCAGTGCTCTGGTATCGAGACCTTCTATTCCGATAACTTTTTGCTCCTTGAGATAACCATCCAAAGTGAGTTCGCATCTAAAGTTATTGGGATAGTCACTTTTTTCACGAACCACAAATCCACGAACCATAGCTTTTTTAGACTCCATATCATCAAGATTGATGCCGTAATTTCCAATTAATGGATATGTCATTACAACGATTTGGCCATAATATGAAGGGTCTGTTAAAATTTCTTGATATCCGGTCATACCGGTATTAAAAACTACTTCTCCAATAGTCTCTTTAATATAGCCAAATGCTTTGCAATCAAAAGTCATCCCATTTTCTAAGATTAACTGTGCTTTCATCATATTTTTATCGCTCCTCTTAAGTCATCACGCATGGCAATAACGGCCGACCTTGCTGCCTGAGCAAAATGTTTGTCACTAATAATTTGTGATTTATATGCAGCTATAATTCCGCGAGACGAATTTACAATAGCACCAATACCGTTGTGATCAAAATACCCGCTTAAGTCTGCCGCGGTTGCCCCTTGAGCTCCATAGCCAGGTACCAAAAAGAACGTATTAGGCATTCTCTGGCGCAATGAATCGCCTTGTTTCTTGTAGGTTGCTCCAACTACCGCACCGATTTTGCTATATCCATGCGTACCGATCAAATCTTTGCCCCATTCTTTAACTAAGTTTGCAGTAAAATTATAAACGGGTTCTTCTCCTACTTGTAAATCTTGAAGTTCTTCGCCGCTTTTATTACTAGTCTTAACAAGAATAAATAGGCCTTTATCTTTGTCTGCGCAAGTTTTGATAAACGGTTCTATCCCATCAAAACCCATATAGGGATTAAGCGTAACAGCATCTTCTTTCCAAATATCAAAAAATGCGCCGTCTATATCTACTCCTTCGATGTGAGCAGCGTATGCAGCAGCAGTTGATGCGATATCACCACGTTTTATATCTCCAATAACAACTAGGTTATGCTTCTTGGCATATTCAATAGTTTTGATATATGCTTTAATGCCATTGGGACCATATTTTTCATACATAGCAATTTGAGGTTTGATTGCAGGAACTAAATCATGAATTTGATCAATTATTTCTTTGTTAAACATATAAAACATTCGGCTAACAGCTTTGGGAGTTTTACCCCATTTCTTAAAGCAATGCTCTTTAATAAAATGTGGAATCATTTCTAGTGTTGGGTCGAGGCCTACAACGGTGGGATTTTGTTTCTCTTGTATGTTTGTAATTAATCTGTCAATCATCAAAAAACTTCCTCTCATAAAATTTGTGCAAAAAAAAAGCAATGAAAAAGTTTAGTCGCTTTCTCATTGCCTCTTTAAGATTGATAAATGTTTGCAAAGCCTAAAAGGCAATCTAACTTAATCTTGCTAAATACTAGCATAGAAGCAGGGTCATTGTCAACCTTAATATTATCGAATAATGCTTACAATATTGTTATTAACAGTTATAAGAAAGTCAAAAAGAATAGCAATATCTTCTATAGGTAAATAAGTATATCCATATGTAATTACAGGAGCAACATTTAATGACAGAGCTTCATCATCCTTATAAAATACACGATTTCCTATGTTAAACTTATATACAATCTCATCATATAATATAGTAATTTGGTCAACCATATCATCTTTTAGTGTAAAAGAAATATTCTCTTCTGCAATATTAAATAGATACGCAATATCGCGTATACTAAACAATACTTGTTCATCCACGATGTATGGAGGAGAGAGTAAAGTAAGACTTATTTCGTCTCCGCCATAAGTTTTAGATAGACCGGTTGAAGTATTCAAATCGATTTGTGCATTAACAACGTGATCATTTACATTTTTATACACATTTTGTAATTCATTTTTGATTTCCTCTAACTTTTGTAAATTTTGATACGCTTTGACTTCTAATTCGGCTAGTGTTTCGGAGTAGTTAATTCGAGGAGGACCAATAAAAGAGGCTTCTAGTTCTGAAATCGCATGTTGTATATTGCTCAGTTCGGCATTAATTTGAGCAGTACGTAACTCTAAATTAGATAAAATGATGGTCCATTCATCTAAGGCATCACCAGTGGTAATAATGGGTAAGCTGGTAAAGATGCATAAAAGTATGAAAAATCGAGATTTAAAAAATTTCATTAAACAACCTCCCAAAATAAGGAATATGTTCATTAGTATAATCTACTTTATAAATAAATACAATAATTTTCTGCAATTTAAAAATTCCTACCCTTGCGTGGAGAGTAGGATCTAGGATCTAATTGTATTAGACAGAAGTTTTTTCTTTGAGAAGAGAGATCTCTTGGTCTAGTGTTTCTAATTTTGTATACTGCAATGCTAAATGGGTTTCTAGAGCTTGTTTTCTAGTAGAGAGTGGGGCGTGTTTATCAAAGTTAGAATAATATTCTGGCAAACAAAGCTTTGTATCTATATCGGATATTTCCTGTTCGGTTTGTTCGATGTTGAGTTCTATTTTAGTCATTTGGGTATTTAGCTTACGAATTTCGGTTTGCAGTTCCTTATTTTTTTGCCAGTTTTGCTTATTAGTGCTGCTAGGTTCGGGTTGTGCTGCAACCATATTTAGTGGGCGGATTAGACTCAGCTCTTTTTTCTTTTCGAGGTAATAGTCGTAGTCACCAAGATATAGTGTCATAGAGTCTGGGGCCATTTCTAAAATTTTAGTAGCAGTTTGATTTATAAAATATCGGTCGTGTGAAATATATAAGATGGTTCCAGGATATATACTAAGAGCACGTTCTAATACTTCTTTAGATATAATATCCAGGTGGTTTGTAGGCTCATCTAATAGCAAAAAATTTGCAGATGAAAGCATAATTTTAGCAAGCGATACGCGTCCCTTTTCGCCTCCACTTAGAGAGCTGATTTGCTTAAACACATCGTCACCAGTAAATAAAAAGGCTGCTAATACATTTCGAATTTCACCATTTTTGAGATGGGGATATGTTTGTTGTAGTTCTTCTACAATAGTATTAGTTAAATCCAACGACTGCTGTTCTTGATCATAATAACCTATATGAACGTTTGTACCGATGGTAACAATTCCTGTAGATGCATTGAGCTGCTCCAAAATGACTTTAAACATAGTGGTTTTTCCAACACCATTGGGGCCAACAATTGCGATTTTATCGCCTTTTTTTATATCAAAATTAATATTCGTAAAAATGGTTTTTCCAACAAATCTAACTCCCAAATCACGTACAGCAAGAACGTCTTTGCCGCTATCTATTTTAGGTGCTAAAATAAGGTTCATAGGCTTGTTATCTATCATAGGCATTTCCAAAGGGTCAATTTTAGCAAGAGCTTTTTCACGACTTCTTGCACGCTTGATAGACTTTTCTCTATTAAATTGTTTAAGTTTTGCAATAACAGCCTTTTGCTTGTTGATAGCTTGCTGTTGCTTTTCATATGCTTTAACCAAAACTTCATGAGCCTTAGCGCTTTCGATAATAAAGTTGTCATAGTTGCCATGATATAGCTGACTTTTACCAAATTCGATATGGATTACCTTATTAGCCACTTTGTCTAAGAAGAATCTGTCATGTGAAATGATTAAAACTGTGCCTTTATAGTTTTTCAAAAAGGTTTCAAGCCATTCAATAGATGCAATATCGAGGTGATTTGTAGGCTCATCTAGCAATAATATAGAGGGTTCTTCTAGTAATAATTTAGCAAGTGCAACTCGAGTTTTTTGACCACCAGAAAGGGTGTGGATTTGTTGCTCATACACAGATTGCTCAAATCCTAATCCCTTAAGAACACCTTTTACCAAACTTTTATATTTATAACCTTTTAGATCTTCAAAATTTTGCCTTAGCTGATCATACTGAAGCGTAAGAGCAACAGAATGCGTTTTAGAAATTTCTGCTTCCATTTGGGTAAGTTTTTGCTCCATTTCTAAAATATGATTAAAAACACTAAGCAATTCGTCTAACACAGTATTGTTAGAGTTGATTTGCATGTGTTGGGACAGATATCCTATTACACAATTTTTGGTATACGTAACTTCTCCAGAGTCGGGAGTAAGTTCACCAATAATAATTTTAAATAGTGTGGTTTTTCCAGCACCATTATTGCCAACTACAGCAATTTTATCCATGTGTTCTGCGTGAAAATGAACATCAGTTAGAACATCGACATCGTCAAAACTTTTTTTTACATGGTTTAACGCAAGTACCATAAATTTTTCATCCTCTCATAAGTAAATGTAAAATCTCGCTATATATTTCATTAGTGTTATTCTTAAAATTATTACAAATGGAGTTAGCCATATTATTTGTACTTACATTAAGATTTAATTCAATAAGTGTAGAAGTTTTTTCTACGATTTTACAATTTACGATATATTCATGTTCTTTTTCTTTTATATAACTTGCACTTACATCTAAAATATTTTTTGCGCTCATATAATTATCGGAAATAAATTGATTTATCTCTGCCACAATATCTTTTTTAATTTTATCTAAGTGGGTCTTTGCGAGCTCTGCACCTGCTGGAGTTATAGCATAGCTTGATAGATTTTCTCTGGTGCTCTTAACTATAAGAGAAGAATTTTTGAGCTGTGCTAGATTTTGTTGCAATGAAAAATAATCGCAGTAATCTTGCTCCAAAATAGCAGTAGTAATTTGTGAAAGCGTCAGGGGAGTTGGTATTTTAGATAATAAATAAAGAATAATTAATTTATCAGGCGTAGTATCTACTGGGTCATAAATCATTTAAAATATTCCTTTCCCTATTTTTATCATTATTTTATACTAAAAATTACAAATTCTCAACATGTTTTTTTGGTTGCAATGAAAAATTTATCAGATAAAGTCATTTATGTTGACAGACTATTGAAATGAGAGTATTATACAAAAGAAGAGTGACTTACATAATTTGAGGGGGGAAGGAAATGAAAAAATTTTTGTTTTGGATAATTAAGTGGTTGATAATAGCATTTGTACTGTTAGTGTGTATGGGACTAGTTAGGCAATATATAGGTGAAATTCCAGTAAAGGAAGAAATTAAAATTGCATATATATTATAATATGTAAAAATTTAAAACTGGAGTATTATATGACTACAATAATCTTTGCAACAACAAATGAACACAAAGTGAAAGAACTACAAGATAAGATAAAAGATTGGAATGTTAATATCATAAGCATGCTAGAAGCAGGTATAGATATTGATATAGAAGAAACTGGAACAACCTTTGAAGAAAATGCTAGACTAAAAGCTAAAGCGGTTTCTAAATATACTGATCAAATCGTTTTGGCAGATGATTCGGGATTGGAAGTTGATGCTATTAATAAGGAGCCCGGAATATATTCTGCGAGGTATTTGGGAGACGCAACATCTTATGAAGATAAAATGAACGACATTATTCGACGATTGAAAGGTGCTGCAAATAGAAGCGCAAGATTTGTGTGTGCTATGGCAATGTATCAAAATGAAAAAGAGCTTTGCTGCGTACGTGGCACTATAGAAGGATATATTGGTGACACGATAAAAGGCGCCGAAGGCTTTGGATATGATCCTTTCTTTTATATAGAAAATGGAAAATCTTTGGGAGAAATAAGCTTAGAAGAGAAAAATAAAATCAGTCATAGAGCTAATGCTATAAAAATTATTGGCGATAGGTATAAGCAATTGTGGCATTAGATCAAGTTATTTAGAATAAAATGAATTGGAATCTAAACGTATAAGGGAGGTTTTGTTATTGAAAATAATCGTGTTAACGGGGGGCGGAACAGCAGGGCATGTCACGCCTAATATTGCGCTGTTGCCGAAACTTAGAGCTGATGGATGGGATATTAAATATATTGGTAGCAAGCAGGGGATAGAAAAAGAATTGATTGAAAAGGAAGGAATCCCATACTATGCAATTTCCTCGGGTAAACTTAGACGATATTTTACACTTGAGAATGTGAAAGATCCTTTTAAAGTAATCTATGGTTTTGCAGAAGCACATAGCGTTCTGAAAAAAATTAAACCAGATGTTGTTTTTTCTAAGGGAGGTTATGTGAGTGTTCCGGTTGTTTTAGCGGCAAAAATGCTTAAGATTCCTGTAATAATTCATGAATCGGACATAACTCCAGGGTTGGCTAATAAAATTGCATCTAAAGGCGCAAAGAAAATTTGTGTAAATTTTCCAGAAACCTTATCTTATGTGGGAAAAAAAGGAATATTAACAGGAACTCCAATTAGAGAAGAATTGTTTGCAGGGAATAAGGCAAAAGGAAAGCGACTGGCTCAGTTGAAAAATGATAAACCAATTTTGTTAGTAATGGGTGGAAGCTTGGGTTCTGTAAAGGTTAATGGAGCATTGAGAGAATCTTTAGATGAGTTGCTTCAAACTTTTAATGTGGTACACATATGTGGTAAGGGAAATATAAATAATGAATATGATTGTAAAGCTGGGTACAAACAATTTGAATATGTAGGAGAAGAATTACCAGACATATTTGCGGCTGCCGACATAATGCTATCTCGTGCGGGTGCAAACGCGCTTGCTGAAATAGTAGCACTTGCAATCCCCAATGTGTTGGTGCCACTATCTAAACAAGCAAGCAGAGGTGATCAAATTTTAAATGCTGCATCTATGGAAAAGCAAGGATATTCAAAAGTGATACAAGAAGAAGACCTCAATAACGAATTACTAGTAGAAGCAATCAAGGATGTTTTTGCCAATAAAGATACCTATCGTAATATAATGAGTAAAAATAATAGCAACAACGGAACTATGAATGTGATCAACGTTATTAAAGAAGTTAGTAGTCCAGATCAAAAAACGAAAAAAGCATAAAAGCTATTTATTGGGATGAATTTTATTTGAGAGTAGTTTATAAAATTGAGTAGAGATTAGTTTTTTTAATGGGTGGATATTGCAGTCGAAATAATATGGCTGTGAATACCACTCTTTTTTTGTCCAATATTCTTCGTCGGTTGCTATAATATTTTGGGATAACACTTTTTGTAGCTGAAAATATATGAGACTTTTTAATGAAGGAGAAAATGTGTCTTTTGGAGATTTAAGATAAACAATCATTTGCTTGCATTCCGTTGCTGACACAGATTTGTGCATAGTTTGAATATTGCGACCTATGGATCCTGCGTTGATGGCACCCCATTGTGTTACAACTAATTGCAGATACTTCAAAGTATGTTTAAGTCCAGATCCTTTGGTGGTTGCCATAACAATAATAGGTTTTCCGTAAAGCTCTGGTCTGTGAAACCATCTGCAAGTGCGGTCTATAAAAGTTTTAAATTTGCCAGAAATAGCTTGCATATAAACAGGAGAAGCCAAAATTATGCCATCGCATTCCACAAGCTTTTGCATAAGAAGGTCCGCATCGTCTTGGAGAACGCATTGGTTAGATAGAATACACTTTTCACATCCGATGCATTCGCGTATATTATAATCGAATAAATTGATAATTTCCACATCGATGCCATAGTGATACAACACCTCGGCCGTATCATGAATCAAATTGTGCGTATATCGTTTGCGCCTACTACCATTTAGAGCAATAACTTTCATAAATGTCCTCCTCATAATTTGATATAAATAGCATTATCTAAAACAATATTTTTTATGCTACTATAAAAAAATGTATAGATTTTACAGCGAAAATATGCTAAATTTTTAAAATAAATCATAAAAAATTATATAAATTTTACAGCAAAAGTATGTTAAAATTCTAAAGTAAATTTACTTTGTGGAGGAAGTTATGCAAAAGAAACCTAATGTAATTATAATTTTAACTGATGACCAGGGTTATGGAGATATGGCAGCGCATGGAAATCCATGGCTTAAAACACCAAATCTCGATTGGTTAAATGACAACGCAATTAGTTTAGAAAGCTTTCATACAGATCCACTGTGCGCGCCATCGAGGGCAGCATTGATCTCGGGAAAATATTCATTTGGAGCTGGGGTTTATTCTACTCTAAATGGACGATATTATATGGATCCTAATATAAAAACGATTGCTAACTATTTTAAAGATGGAGGCTACGCAACGGCTATGTTTGGCAAGTGGCATCTGGGAGATGTGTATCCATATAGGCCAGAAAACAGAGGCTTTGATGTTGCAACCATTTTTGGTGGAGGAGTAATTGGAGAGACGCCCGATTATTGGAATAACGACTATTTTGATGACACGTATCAGGTGAATGGAAAGAACACAAAGTTTGAAGGATATTGTACAGACGTATGGTTTGATTCTGCAACAAAGTTTATAGATGATCAGTTAGCTGCAACCAAGCCGTTTTTCTGCTATCTACCCACTAACGCACCGCATGGACCGTTTAATATAGCGCCATCATATTATCAAAAATATATAGACATGGGAGTTCCGCCAAAGCGAGCAAAGTTTTTTGGAATGATAGAAGGTATAGATGAAAATATCGGAAAGCTTATGGATCATTTGCGTGCTAAAAATGCATTCGATGATACAATCATTATATTCTTTGGTGATAATGGCACTGCAACAGGATGCGATACGGATAAAAATGGTTGGGTAAAAGATGGGTTTAATGCTGGAATGAGAGGTAAAAAAGGCACGACATATGAAGGTGCACACAGAAATACTTGCTTTATAACTACGCCAAAAAATATTTTGGGAGAAGCGAGAAAGGTGTATGGACTGACTGCTCAATTTGATTTGCTACCAACTTTGATAGACATTTGTGGTTTGCCAGAAGGAGAAAATTTAGACGGAGTAAGCATGGCGCAGGCGCTGAAAGCTGGAGAAACGCATCTAAATGAGGATCGTGTAATAATGATTCATAATATGCAATTAGATATGCCACAAAAATATAAAGATTATACGGTGCTCAAAAATAACATGAGATTGGTACGCCCGCTGACGAATGAATCAAATCCGATGCTGCGAGGATCGTTTGGCTCTAGTAAAGATGTCAATCCAGAAATATACAATATAGATAAAGATTTATATGAGGAGCACGATTGCTATGAGGAAAATCAAGAACTAGCGATAGAGCTTACAAGATGCTATGAAGAATGGTATGATGATAGGCTGCAAGAAGCGATGAAGTTTAAGCCATTCTTTTTGATGAAGAATCAGCCGATAACAATGACTGCCCATGCGTGGCATGAATGTACAAAGATGACATTTAGCCAAAGGCAGATCAGAGAAGGTGTGGATAGTAATGGGTATCTGGTTATAGAAGTTGTGGATCCTGGGACGTATAAATTTGAGCTTAGACGATATCCGAGAGAAGCGGATCTGGCGCTTGCTGCTAGTTGTGAAGAGCTACCAGCTACGGAATGCATAGCGGATGGGGAAAAGGCTGGAAAAATTTACAATATAGTTGCAGCAGACATTAGAGTTGCGAGTGAGAAAAAAGAAAGTACAGTTGCGGCGGGAGCCAAAGAAGTAGTATTTGAAGTAAATTTAACAGAAGGAATGCATCACCTGCGCACGAGATTTTTCTTAGAAAATGGAAAAAGTATTGGGGCATATTATGTATATGCAGAGAAAGTAGACTAGTTTGCTAGAGGAAGGAGCAAAATTATGACAGATAGAGAAATAGTAAGAGACTTGGCAAAGCAAGTTGCGGAATTGGCCAATGAACCGAGAATAGTTAAGTTGAAAGATGAGTGGATTGCGCATAATGATTTGCACCCGAATGCTCGCCCATTAATATTGGCACAGCCAGATGCTAGTTGCTGGGATGAGCTGGTGCCTACAAGTGGTTTAAAATGTAAGGAGCCTAGATTTAGACAATACGAAAGAAATTTGCAAAAAGATATTTATGGAATGAAATATATTAAGGATGACGCGCCTTATACTGCGACATTTCCGGTGCCATATGCAACTAAAATTTCAGCGTATGGCCCATTTGTGGCAGAAGCCGAAAAAACAGAAGTTAAAGGTGGAAGCTATCATTACAAAAAATTGATCGATAATATAGAAGAAGATTTTGATAAGCTCGAATTTAGAACAATTACGCATGACGCCGAAGCTAGTGCTAAAGCAAAGAATGCTGCAGAAGAAGTCTTTGGAGATATACTAAATGTGGAGTACCGGGGAGAGCAGTGCTGGACATATGGAATTACCTGGGAAGTAATTAAGCTGATTGGGTTAGAAGACCTGATGCTAAATATGTATGACGATCCTGAGGGGCTACACAAGCTGATGGGTTGGTTTACGCAAGAGCATCTAAACTTTTTACAGCAAATGAAAAATTTGGGGATTTTGAATCCAAACCACAAGGACATCGCTATTGGATCTGGTGGATATGGCTGGACAGAGCAGTTGCTTCCAGCGGATTGGGACAGAAGTAAAGGTTTGGATACGATGCAAAAGTGGGGTTTTTCTGAGAGTCAAGAAACAGTTGGAATCTCGCCAGACATGTTTGCAGAATTTATTTTTCCGTATCAACTACCGATTTTAGAAAAATTTGGCCTAAATAATTATGGATGTTGCGAACCTCTAGAAGGTAGATGGAAATATGTTAGCCAAATTCCAAGATTGCGAAGAGTTTCGGTATCGCCATGGAGCGACATATATAAGATGCGAGATCTGCTAAAAAAGGATTATATATATAGCAGAAAAGTGAGTCCGTCATATTTTTGTGTGGGGTTTGAAGAAGAAGCTCTAAAGCGAGAATTGAACGAAATATTTAGCATAGCAAAGGATATACAATTGGAAGTAATTCTAAAAGATGTGCGTACAGTTCAAAATGATCCTACGAGATTTGCAAAGTGGGTACAAATGGCGCGCGAGGCTGCAGCGAAATAAGATTATTATATTGCAGGGGTAGCAAAAGCAATCAGTGCTGCAAAAGCTGCCTCCGCAGTAGTAATCAAAATTATTGTCTATTCTCCAAATACTTTGTACAATCGATCGAGTGCCTCTATAACGATGGATTTTGGACACGCAATGTTCATTCGAATAAAGCCGGTGCCAGATTGTCCAAACATAGTGCCGCTTTCTAAAATGAGGTGTGCCTCGTTTGCTATTTTTTCGAGCAATGTTTGGTTTTCGATGTTATAATCACTAAAATCGATCCAAGTTAAATAGGTTCCCTCGGGCTTTACAAATTTAAGGCGAGGCAATTTATTTTTGATGAATGTATCCATGTAATCTAGGTTTGCATCTAATGCTTCATTGACAGCAAGAACCCAGTTTTCAGATTCGTTATATGCCGCTATTGTAGCTGCAGATGCAAATGGTGAAATATCTATCTTGCCTGTATAAGCATTTAGTTGCGCACGCATTGTTGCATCCGAAATGACTAGGTTGGTAATTTGCAATCCTGCGACGTTAAAAGTTTTGGTAACAGCGGTGGCAACGATTAGTTTTGCAGTAGAGTCGATATTTAATGCAGAAGTGAATGTTGCAGATGCTCGAATCAAATCACAGTGAATTTCATCTGAAAATATGATTACGTCATGCTTGGCACAAATGTCAAGTAATCGTTTGGTATCTGCAGGTGGCCAAATTTGACCTACTGGATTATGCGGATTGCAGTAAATAAAGATTTTGGTATTAGGGTCTTTACATTTTTTTTCAAAGTCCTCAAAATCTATGCTATAGTGATTGTTGTCATCTTTTATAAGGTTATTGTTGATAACAGTTCGGTTAGTTTCTAAAATTTGAGCTTGAAAAGGATAGTATACAGGAGGTTGAATAATAACTCCGTCACCCTCTTTGGTAAAGGCACGCAAGCAGTTTCGAAGAGCAATAACGGTGCCAGGATTGAACACTAGCCAGCTGGGATCTATTTGCATGTTATGTCTTCTGCTATACCAATCAATAATACTATCGAAATAATCGGCAGTTCTTGAGGTATATCCAAATATAGCCTTATCAACTCGTTTGTGTAGTGCTTCAAGTATTGCTGGCGCACAGGCAAAGTCCATATCAGCAACCCACATAGGTATGGAATCATCAAAGCAATTCACGTTTAATATGGATTTAATACACGATTTATCTACTTTTGATGCAGCGGTGTCATTTCGACTTACGATAGTTTGTAAATCATACATATGCAAAACCTCCAATTTCTTAATCAAAGTATTCTTTATACCACACAAGAAACATAAAGACTGTCCAAATTTTTCGACTATTATCTTTTTTGTTAAGTTTATGCTCATCTAGTAATTGCATAAGAGGGGCTTCGTTGAAAAATTTCTTGCTGTTGTCACTGACAAACTCGGTTTTTACAATATTAAAATATTTTTCTTCTTTAAGCCAGATGCGAATAGGAACAGGAAATCCTAATTTCTTCTTCTTTGCTGTTGCATCGGGCATGTTTTTGTTCGCAGCTAAACGCATCGCATACTTGGTAGTATCCTTAGTGATACGATACTTTAAGGGAATTTTAGTAGCAATATTGAGCACTTCTTTGTCCAAAAATGGTACGCGAAGCTCGAGAGAATTGGCCATACTCATTTTGTCGGCTTTTAGAAGAATATCTCCGACCAACCACATGTGCATGTCTAGATATTGCATTTTTGTTACGTCACTTTTGTTGAAGACTTTTTTATAGATTGGCTTTACAAATTCAAAAGGAGACTTGGCGCTAGTTGTTATGCTTAGCAAATTTTTGCGCTCTTCTTCAGAGAATATAAAAGCATTGCCTATAAAGCGTTCTTCTATTGTTTTGGCACCTCGTATAAGAAAGTTTTTGCCCTTAAAGGAGAATGGCAAAGCGGTCGCTATTCTAGCAAATAAAGATCGAAAATATAGCGGAAGCTTGTGATACGTGGCGTTATCTACTGGCTCTTTGTATATATTATAGCCTCCGAATAATTCATCTGCACCTTCGCCAGAAAGCACAACTTTAACATGCTCGCTTGCCAATTTACTCACAAAATATAGCGCGACGCAGGATGGGTCTGCCAATGGTTCGTCCATAAAATATTGAATTTTGGGCAAAACATCCCAATACTCTTCCTTGGTTATCACTTTGCTAAAGTTTTCGATGCCGATCTTATCAGAAAGATCCTTTGCGTAGTCTATTTCGTTATATTTTTCATGATCAAATCCCACGGTAAAAGTTTTATCTCCATTAAAGCATGTGGCGACATAGCTAGAATCTACTCCGCTTGATAAAAAACAGCCAACTTCAACATCGCTAATTTTATGAGCAGCAATAGAGCCTTTGATGGTTTCGTCTATTTGGTTTACAAAGTCATCTAAATTGCCATCTTTTTCGTTAAAAATAGGTTCCCAATATCTGGTAATAGTAAGCTCGTTATCTTTTAGAGTAAAGAAATGACCAGGAGGCAATTTTTTTATTCCCTTAAAAAACGTATTGCTAGGTGGTGAATATTGAAAAGTTAAATATTGCTCCAAAGTTTTTTCGTTCAAAATTTTAGGTACTTTTGGGTATTCTAAAATAGACTTGATTTCGGAACCATATACGAATAAGTCATCTTTTTTATAGTAATAAAGAGGTTTAATTCCAAAAAAGTCTCGAGCACCAAATAAAGTTTTTTCCACATTATCCCAAATTACAAAGGTAAACATTCCTCGTAGATGAGATAACAGGTTGGTGCCGTATTCTTCGTAACCATGAACAAGTACTTCGGAATCGGTATGAGTTTTAAATGTATGTCCTTTTTCAATAAGTTTTTCTCTAATGTGTTTATAGTTATAAATTTCTCCGTTAAAAGTTAAAACAAATCGCTTATCTTCATTATATAGGGGTTGTGAACCATCAGCAAGATCTATGATACTTAGTCGTCTAAATCCTAGTGCCGCTACTTCATCAATATATTCTCCACTACTATCTGGTCCCCTATGAATAATCTTATTCATCATATTTGATAGAGTGTCTTGCTTTTCTACAAAGTTGTTATCTACAAAGCCACAAATTCCACACATATGTATGGCCCCTTTCTCTGCTTAATTATATTTACACAATCCTTTACATTATAGCCAAAAATTTTTAAATTGAAACAATATTGAGAAATTATTTCTGGATAAAAAATCTTCCCTTATGTAGTATAGTACTAAAAAAGAAGTTTTATTCAAAATATTAGCGTAATTGCATCGGGGGGCAATTGTTTTGCTGTTGCCAAAAGCATATCCTTTTGCTATAATGGGGCTAAAAAAAGGAATAATTATGAAAATTATATTGATAGCAGGGCCGACGGCTTCTGGAAAAACGGATACTAGCGTATTGCTTGCAAAGAAAATTGGAGGAGAAGTTATATGTACTGATTCAATGCAAATTTATAAAAATATGGATATTGGTACAGCCAAAGTAACAGTACAAGAGATGGACGGAGTTGCTCATCATATGATGGATAGGTTAGACCCTCATGAAAACTGTTCTGTTGCTTGGTTTAAGGCCGAAGTAAAAGAGCATATCGCAGAAATTTCGAGTAGAGGAAAAATTCCAATCTTGGTGGGAGGCACCGGATTTTATATCAATGCTATTTTATTTGATACCATTTTTGATGAAAATACTGATAGAGAATATAAATCAGAGTTGGAAGCGTATTATAGAGAACATGGACAAGCAGCACTGTTTAGTAAATTAATGGAAATTGACCCAGAAAGTACCAAGGTGATACACCCAAATAATATAAAAAGAGTGATTAGAGCAATAGAATATTTTTATCAAAACAACGAGCCAATTTCAAAACATAATAAAGAAGAAAAAAATAAACGTATCGCAAATGTTTCGCCGTATGATTATAGCTTCTTTGCACTAAATATGGATCGAGCCACATTATATGAGAGAATCAACAAACGAGTAGATGCGATGGTGGAGCGAGGTTTGTTTGCAGAAGTGGAAACGTTGTTTGCTAAAGGTTTGCCAGAAACGTGTGCTGCCATTCAAGCAATTGGCTACAAAGAGCTGTACCCATATTTTAGAAAAGAGATTTCACAAGAAGATGCCATTACACTGCTAAAGCGAAATACTAGACGATTTGCAAAGCGTCAATTAACCTGGTTTAATAATCAATCTAATCCAATTTTTATAGAAGTTGATAAATTTGGGTTTAATTCTGAAAAAATAGTAAATACTATGATTGAATTATCTAATTTAAGGGAATACTAACTAGTATCAGCTATGCTGGAATACTCTGCTGCTATATCGATAGAGGATAGTTGGATTATAAAAGTAGATATTCAATTTAGGACTGTTAAATTCACCGTAGAGATTTTAGAATTTCTATGCGTAGATTTTGATGAAGGGGTGTTTAATATGGTGGGGGTCAAAATAAGTGGTATAGGCAGTGCAAGACCTGAAACTATTCTCACAAATGATGGACTAGCCAAAATAGTTGAAACTTCTGATGAATGGATTACAACTAGAACTGGTATAAAATCTCGATATATTTCTAATGGAATTTCTACTACAGATCTTGCTGTAGAAGCTGCTAAAAAAGCAATGGCAGAGGCCAATATATCAGCAAAAGATATTGACATGATTATAGTGGCGACTTTAACACCAGATTTGTTTATGCCAAGTGCGGCTTGTATGGTGCAAATAGAGCTTGGAGCTACAAATGCAACGGCGTTTGATATAGGCGCTGCTTGTAGTGGATTTGTATATGCATCTAAGATAGCCACAAATGCTATTCGTTGCGGAACTGAAAAAGTTGTATTGGTTATAGGAGCTGAGGTTTTAAGTAAAGTTGTAGATTGGAAAGACAGAAATACGTGTGTGCTATTTGGTGATGGTGCGGGTGCTGTTGTATATGAAGCAACTGATGTTAATAAAGTATTAAGTATATACACGCAAAGCGCAGGAAATATTAATGCACTTTCGTTAGATGGATTTCCGGTTAAAAATTGTTTTACAGAAGCTGCAGAGCCAAAAACTGAATCTTATATAAAAATGGATGGGCGAGAAGTTTACAAATTTGCAATTGCCGTCGTGCCATTATGTATAGAAAAAGTTTTAGAAAATACGGAATTTACTGTTGCGGATGTAGATCATTTTATATTACATCAAGCAAATGAGAGGATTCTCGATACTGCGGCCAAGAAAATCAATATAGATAAGTCTAAGTTTTTCAAAAATCTCGATAAATATGGAAACACATCTGCCGCTAGCATTCCGATTGCACTAGATGAAGCAAAGGCGAACTTTAAGGCAGGAGACAAGATTATTATGGTAGGTTTTGGAGGCGGGCTAACTTGGGGCAGTATTTTGTTTGAGTGGTAGAGTTCTTAAGAGGCTATGGGCCGTTAAGATAAATAATAATTGTTACATTATAAGGAGGAAATTGAAATGGTATTTGAAAAATTACAAGAGATTGTTGCGGATAAATTGGGGATTGAAGCAGAAGAGGTGAAGTTAGAATCTAGCTTAAAAGATGATTTAGAAGCTGATTCACTAGATATTGTGGATATTGTTATGAGCATCGAAGAAGAGTTTGAAGTGACTATTGAAAGCGAAGATGAAGAGCACATCAAAACTATTGCGGATGTTGTTAAACTGATTGAAACTAAGCAAAAATAATTTGGAGGTAGGGTAATGAATAGTATTTGCAAAATGCTAGGCATAAAATATCCAATCTTTCAGGGAGCGATGGCGTGGATTGCAGATGCAGACCTCGCCGCTGCAGTTTCCAATGCAGGAGGATTGGGTATAATTGCTGCTGGAAATGCACCTGGAGACTGGGTTAGAGATGAGATTAAAAAATGTAAAACTTTAACAGACAAGCCTTTTGGAGTAAATATAATGTTACTTAGTCCATATGCTGACGAAGTGGCTAAAGTTGTATTAGAAGAAAAAGTGGAAATTGTGACGACAGGCGCTGGAAATCCTGCCAAATACTTAAAAGAGTGGCAAGAGAGTGGAATGAAAGTTATGCCATTAGTACCATCTGTTGCTCTTGCAAAAAGAATGGAAAAATTGGGAGTCGATGCAATAGTTGTAGAGGGAACAGAAGCGGGAGGACATATCGGCGAATTGACTACTATGGTGCTCGTACCTCAAGTGGTTGACGCTGTGAAGATTCCTGTAATAGCTGCGGGCGGAATAGGAGATGGACGTGGCTTTGCGGCAGCTCTGATGCTAGGTGCTGTCGGAGTTCAAGTGGGTACTAGATTTTTGGTGGCAAAAGAATGTAACGTGCATCAAAATTATAAGGACAAAGTTATTAAAGCCGCAGATACGGATGCGGTGGCCACAGGAAGAAGCACTGGACACCCGGTTAGAAGTTTAAAAAACAAGATGACTAGAGAATTTCAAAAGCTAGAAAAAGCAAATGTAGACATCGAAGAGCTAGAAAAAATAGGCGCTGGTGCGCTACGAGCTGCAGTTGTCGATGGGGACGTTACTAATGGAAGCGTAATGTCTGGGCAAATAGCCGGAATGATAACAAAGGAGCAGTCTGCAAAAGAAATTATAGATGATTATTTAACTGAATTACAAGCAGTAATCAGCAAAAGTAGTGAAATGATAGATTTTGAAATATAAAGAGGTGTAATGGTGAAAAAGGCATTTTTATTTTCTGGTCAAGGAGCTCAGTATCCTGGTATGGGAAAAGATTTGTATGATAAGTTTGGAGAAGCCAGACGGATTTTTGATAAGGCAAACGAAATTTTGGGTTGGGATGTAAAAGAAGTATGCTTTACTGATGCAAATGGGTTATTAAATAAAACTAAATATACTCAGCCGGCTTTGTTTACAACCACGATGGCAGCATATTATGTGGCAATAACTCATGGAATAACAGCGGACGCATTTGCAGGATTCAGCTTAGGTGAAATTGCGGCGTTGGTGGCGAGTGAAATTTTGAGCTTTGAAGATGGGCTAAGGATTGTTAATCTCAGGGCTAGATTTATGGATAAAGCCGCAGAAGTAACAAAAGGCGGAATGAGCGCTGTTATCGGGCTATCTCCAGAAGATGTGACAGAAGTTTGTAAACAATTTGATGAAGTGATCGTGGCAAACGATAATTGTCCTGGACAAGTGGTAATTTCTGGAAAAATAGACGAAATCGAAAAAATTTCTGCAGCTCTAAAAGCGAAAGGTGCCAAAAGAGTTCTTCCGTTAAAAGTGAGTGGAGCATTTCATAGTAATTTGATGCAAACAGCGAAAAATAAGTTAGCCATTGAGTTGAAAAAATTTACGTTTCAAGAACCGACTACAAAAATAGTGAGCAATGTGAGCGCAGATTATATGACTAAAGAAGATGCAATAAACTTTTTGCCTCAGCAAATTACAACGGGAGTTCGGTTTAGAGAAAGTATTAATAGACTTATTGCAGATGGATTTGATGTTTTTATAGAAATTGGTGTGAAGAAAACATTGGTGGGATTTGTAAATAAGATTTCCAAAGATGTAAAAACGTTTAATATAGAAGATAGCCAAAGTTTAAAACATACCATAGAAGCATTGAAGGAATAAAATATAAAAATAGCTACAGCAAATGAGACTATGACAAATAGTTATGTATATGCTGTGGCAATTACTTTGACAGCGAAAGGAAAGATATTGATGCTTACAGGAAAAGTGGCTCTAATTACAGGGAGTGGCAGAGGAATTGGAAAGACTATTGCTTTAACTTTTGCAAAAAATGGAGCAGATGTAGTAATAAATTATCCAATAGATTCTCTTAAAGATGAAGCAGATGGAGTTGTGGATGAAATTAAGGCACTCGGCGCACGAGCTGTTGCATTGAAAGCGAATGTTGCAGATTTTAATGAAGCAAAGGCATTAATAGATGGGACAATTGCAGAGTTTGGAAAGTTGGATGTTTTGGTTAATAATGCAGGAATTACGAGAGACCAGCTATTGCTTAGAATGACAGAAGAAGATTTTGATCAGGTAATAGCAATCAATTTGAAAGGTGTCTTTAACTGTACCAAACATGCCGCACGACCTATGTTAAAAACAGGTGGAAGTATCATAAATATGAGTTCTGTTGTGGGGTTAGTGGGCAATGTTGGGCAGCTAAATTATTCGGCATCAAAGGCTGGGCTGATAGGAATTACAAAATCGACAGCAAAAGAGTTTGCTAAAAAAAATATTCGTGCAAATGCAATTGCGCCAGGATTTATTGAATCTGATATGACAAAAAAATTGTCCGAGAAGGTTATAGAAGCTGCTCTTACAAATATTCCGATGAACAAATTTGGGAATGTTCAAGATGTTGCTAATGTGGCATTATTTTTGGCAAGCAATTTATCAAGCTATGTAACAGGTGAAGTAATAAGAGTAGATGGCGGAATGGTAATGTAAACCAACCGGCCAGAGGAGGTCAATATGAGTAAGCATAGAGTAGTGGTGACAGGGCTTGGTGCAGTAACTCCGATTGGTATTACTGTGGAAGATTTTTGGGAGAACATAAAACGTGGTAAATGTGGAGTTGCAGAGATTACAAGATTTCCTCTAACAGATGAGTATAAGGCCAGATTGGCAGCGGAAATAAATGATATAGACTTCACGAAGTATATTCCCAAAAAGGAATTAAAGCGATTAGATCGATTTGCTCAATTCGGAATATATGCGTCAAAAGAAGCGTTAGAAAATTCTAAGTTGGATATGGAAAAAGAAGATGCCGCTCGTGTAGGAATTATTTTAGGTTCGGGAATTGGTGGATTAGAAACTTTGGAAACGCAGATAATTAATTTGCATGAAAAAGGTGTAAAGAGAGTTTCACCATTTACAATCCCAATGGCAATTGCAAACATGGGCGCAGGAAATAGCGCAATTCATTTGGGTACGAAAGGAATATGTACTTCTGTTGTAACAGCATGCGCATCGGGAACTCACTCGATAGGAGATGCGTTTAGAGCATTACAAAACGGTGAAAACGATGTAATATTTGCAGGTGGCGCAGAAGCAACGATTACAAAAACTGGTATAGCGGCATTCCAAGCGCTCACTGCTCTTAGCACGAGCACGGATGTCACTCGCGCATCGATTCCGTTTGATAAAGAACGAAATGGATTTGTAATGGGCGAAGGCGCAGGAGTTTTAGTATTAGAAACCCTAGAGCATGCACAAGCCAGAGGCGCAACGATTTTGGCAGAAGTAATCGGTTATGGAGCAACAGGAGATGCGTATCACATTACAACCCCAGCACCAGGAGGCGAAGGTGCCGCTCGTTGTATGCAGATGGCGCTGGATGATGCACAAATTGCTGCAGAAGAAATTGGGTATATCAATGCACATGGAACAAGTACAGAATACAATGATAAATATGAAACCCAAGCCATTAAGACTGTTTTTGGAGATGACACAAAAGTTCTAGTGGGCTCAACCAAATCTATGACAGGGCACTTGCTAGGTGCGGCAGGAGCAATCGAGGCCATCGTGGTTGTGAGGGCGTTAGAAGAAGGATTTATTCCTCCTACGATTAATTTGCAAGTTCCAGATGAAGAATGCGATTTGGACTATGTGGCAAACGAAGGTCGAAAGAAAGATATTAAGTATGCTATGAGCAATTCATTAGGTTTTGGAGGGCATAATGGTAGTCTGATATTTAAAAAATGGGAAGGAAAATAAAATGACGATAGATGAGATCAAAAGTTTGATGAATGAGTTTAAGAGATCTGAGTTGACTGCTCTTAAGATTAGGCAGGGTGAATTTGAGTTAGAATTGAAAAAAGAATCTGCAGTGACTCCATTTATGCCTCCGGCTCAGAATCAGTTGGCAATCCCCGCAGCACCGCCAAGCATGTTTGCGCCACCTATTGCAGAGCCCGTTCAGAAAAAGTCTACCAAATATTTTCGGTCGCCAATGGTGGGTACTTTTTATAAGGCACTTTCTCCCGATGCCAAGCCGTTTGTATCGGTGGGAGATAAGATAGAAAAAGGCACTGTAGTCTGCATTATAGAAGCCATGAAACTTATGAATGAAGTAGAAGCGGATAAAGAGGGGACTATAATAAAGATACTTGTAGAAGATGGGCAAATGGTTGAGTTTGATCAGCCAATTTTGGAGCTAAGTTAAGAGGAGGTTGTTATGTTAAATATAAAGCAAATTATGGAAATATTGCCTCATAGATATCCTTTTTTATTGGTAGATAAAGCCGAGATTCATGAAGATGGACAAGGAGTGACGGGATATAAAAACGTAACAATGAACGAGCAATTTTTCTGCGGACATTTTCCGGAATATCCTGTAATGCCTGGAGTATTAATTATAGAGGCGCTGGCTCAGGTGGGCGCTATTGCGATTTTATCGTGTGATGAGTTTAAGGGCAAGCTTGCGTTTTTTGGCGGAATAAATAAGGCAAAATTTAAGAGGCAAGTAAAACCTGGAGATGTGTTAAAGTTGGAGTGTAGAATAATTAAGCAAAGAGGGCCAGTAGGTATTAGTGATGCGGTGGCGACAGTTGATGGAAAAGTAGTTGCTAAGGCAGAGTTAACATTTGCTATTGGTGAAGGTGAATAGATGTTTACAAAAATCCTTATAGCCAATAGGGGTGAAATTGCACTTAGAATAATTAGAGCATGTAGAGAGATGAATATCAGAACAGTTGCAGTATATTCTACTATAGATAAGGATTCGCTACACCTATCTTTTGCAGATGAAACAGTTTGTATAGGAGGCGCTCAATCCAAAGATAGCTATTTAAATATAGAAAATATAATTAGTGCCGCAATATGTACAGGAGCCGATGCTATTCACCCCGGCTTTGGATTTTTATCTGAGAATGCGAAGTTTGCTCGAATTTGTGAAGAGTGTAATATTACGTTTATTGGTCCAAACTATAAAATGATAGAAAACATGGGAGATAAAGCATCGGCAAGAAAGCTAATGATAGAAGCGGGGGTTCCGGTGGTGCCGGGTTCAAAAGGCGTGGTTTCTAGTACGCAACAAGCTCTGGTAGTGGCAAAGGAAATTGGATACCCTGTGATGCTGAAGGCTTCGGCTGGTGGTGGTGGACGCGGAATGCGAATTGTTTTTGTAGAAAAAGATCTGGAGAGTGCATTTTTGAGTGCCAGTACAGAAGCATTGGGCGCATTTGGTGACGGAAGTATGTATATGGAAAGATATGTGCAGAATCCACGTCATATTGAGTTTCAGATATTGGGTGATAATTATGGAAACATTGTACACCTAGGAGAGAGAGACTGCTCAATGCAACGTAGGCATCAAAAGGTAATGGAAGAAGCGCCGTCTCCGTTTATCAGCAAAGAAATGCGCGTAACAATGGGTGATGCGGCAATTAAAGCGGCAAAGGCAGTAAACTATCGAAATGCAGGAACGGTTGAATTTATTGTGGACAAAGATGGCAACTTCTATTTTATAGAAATGAACACTCGTATTCAGGTTGAGCATCCTATAACAGAAATGGTAACAGGTTTGGATCTGATAAAAGAACAAATCAAGATTGCTATGGGCCAAAAATTGACGTTTGAGCAAAAGGATATTTGCATAGGTGGAGTGGCTATAGAGTGCAGAATTAATGCAGAAAACCCAGAGAAAAATTTTAGACCATCCCCAGGCAAGATTACAGCATTGTATTTTCCGGGTGGTAAAGGTGTACGAATTGATTCGCATATATATCAGGACTATGTGATTCCGCCAACGTATGACTCTATGATTGCAAAAATTATTACGCTGGGTAGAACGAGAGAAGAAGCATTGAGCATTATGAAGCGTGCGTTGAGCGAAACTGTGATAGAAGGTGTGGATAGTAATATAGAATTTCAACTAGATCTTTTGCACACAGCGGCGTTTGAAGAAGGCAACTTCGATACAACTTTTATTGAGAAAAACTTAGAGAAAATTTTGGGGAGGTAATAATAAATGTTTCAAAGTTTAAGTACTAGACAGAAAAAATATCAAAATAGCCCCCAAAAGGGTAATACAAAAATTGAGATACCCGAAGGTATGTATATAAAATGTGCCTCTTGTAAGAAAAGCGTATATGTGAAAGATCTGGGAGAAACGATAGGGGTGTGTCCTAATTGTGGAGGATATTTTCCTATTTCTGCTAGGGTGCGTATTAAAAGTATTGTAGACAAAAAAACGTTTAATGAGTTCGACAAGCAAATGACCACCAATAACCCCTTAGGCTTTGATAGCTATGAAAAAAAATTGGAAGATTATATGCTAAAAACAGAAGAAATAGAAGCTGTAATCTGCGGAGAGGCTGCAATAAACGGAATGAAATGCGTAATTGCAGTAATGGATGCGAGGTTTATGATGGGAAGTATGGGAACAGTAGTTGGAGAAAAGATCACCCGTGCTATTGAATATGCAACAAAGAACCGTTTGCCAATTATCATTTTTTGTGCATCAGGGGGTGCCAGAATGCAAGAAGGAATTTTTTCATTGATGCAAATGGCAAAGACAAGCGCAGCTCTTGCTCGACATGATGAGGAAGGGCTTTTATTTATAAGTGTGTTAACCCACCCGACCACTGGAGGAGTAACGGCCAGCTTTGCAATGTTAGGAGATATAATTTTGGCAGAGCCGCGCGCGTTAGTTGGATTTGCAGGGCCAAGAGTAATTGAACAAACAATTAGACAAAAGCTTCCGGAAGGCTTTCAAAAGTCAGAGTTTTTGCTAGAGTATGGGATAATCGATAAAATTGTGGCCAGAGATGAGTTGCGTACAACAATTGGTAAGCTTTTAAAATTTCATCATAAGGGGGAATAGATTATGACAGAAATTGAAAAATTACAAGAAATGGTAGAACAACTGAAAAAAATGAATGCTTCACCGCAAATTGATGAAGAAATTAAAAGAATTACTAAGCTGATTAGAAACGTAAAAAAAAGTATTGCCGCAAATTACACACCCTGGGACCGAGTACAGATTGCTAGAAAAATCGATAGACCTCGTGCGAAATATTATATCGAAAACTCATTTGACGATTTCATAGAATTTCATGGAGATAGAACGTTTAAGGATGATAAAGCTATTATTGGAGGCATTGCAAAGATTGGAGATCATGTTGTAACGCTGATAGCGCAAAATAAAGGCAATAATGCCGCTGAAAATATAGCGTCTAATTTTGGTATGCCTCACCCAGAAGGATATCGAAAAGCTTTGAGACTTATGAAGCAAGCTGAAAAGTTTGGTCGGCCAGTTATTTGCTTGGTGGATACGCCTGGGGCATATTGCGGAATTGGCGCAGAAGAGAGAAATCAAGGAGAGGCCATTGCCAGAAATTTATTGGAGATGAGTAGATTGAAAACTCCGATTATCTCTGGAATTATAGGCGAGGGTGGAAGCGGAGGAGCTTTGGCACTTGCTGTGGCAGATATTGTGTTTATGCAAGCCAATACCACATATTCGATTTTGTCACCAGAAGGATTTGCGAGTATTTTATGGAAAGATGGGAGCCTGGCGAAAGATGCAGCGAATATGATGAAGATTACTGCAAATGAATTGCTGGATTTTGGAATTATAGAGGACATTGTACGAGAGCCTGTGGGAGGTGCTCATGATAATCCAGAGCATGCCGCGCAATATTTAAGAGAATATTTGATTGACAAACTAAATATATTAGTATCACAGCCAATCGATGTGGTTGTTAAAAATAGGTATAATAGATTTAGAAAGTTTGAAGATTATAAAGATAAAGGGTGATAGACCATGATTAAATTGTACGATGAAGGCGTATTTTTGATAAATGGAACTGAAATCGTTGATAAAACTGAAGGCGAAAAGCGATATGACTTGGAAAAAGCCAAAGAGGGAACCATCAGTTTTTCTATTCTGAAAGATCATAACACATCAGATTCTATGGCAAAGCTTAGACTAAAATTTGATGCTCTAACATCACATGATATAACTTTTGTAGGCATTATTCAAACTTCAAGAGCTAGTGGATTAATTAAATTTCCGGTACCTTATGTACTGACTAACTGTCATAACAGCTTGTGTGCGGTTGGTGGAACTATAAATGCGGACGACCATATGTTTGGGCTGAGTGCAGCAAAGAAATATGGCGGAATATATGTACCTCCAAATATAGCTGTTATACATCAATATATGCGTGAGATGATGGCCGGATGCGGAAAGATGATATTGGGATCTGATAGCCACACTAGATATGGCGCCTTGGGTACAATGGCAGTGGGCGAAGGTGGCGGAGAGCTGGTTAAACAAATATTATCTGAAACTTATGATATAGGGTATCCAGAAATTGTGGCGGTATATTTAGATGGAAAGCCGCATCCTAATGTTGGTCCTCAGGATATTGCACTTGCGATTATAGGTGCCGTATTTAAGAACGGCTACGTTGCCAATAAGGTGATGGAATTTGTGGGGCCAGGTATTGCAAACTTACATGCAGATTATAGAAATGGCATCGATGTTATGACTACCGAAACAGCTTGCCTCTCTTCTATTTGGAAAACCGACGAAATTACCAAAAACTTCCTCAAAGATCATCATAGAGAAGACGATTATAAGGAGCTTAAACCTAATGAGAGCGCATATTATGATGGAATGATTTATGTGGATTTGGCAACAATTAAGCCTATGATCGCGATGCCTTTTCACCCTAGTAATGCTTATGAAATTGACTATGTTAACAACAATCTTAGAGAAGTGTTAGAAGAAGTGGAAGCCAGAGGGCGAGAACTAATTGGTGACAGGGTAAAGTTTGATTTGATAAGTAAGATAAAAGATGGTAAATTGCAGGTCGATCAAGGAATAATAGCAGGTTGTGCGGGAGGAACGTATAGCTCTATACGAGATGCCGCACAGATTTTGAAAGGGCATTCTTGCGGAAATGATGAGTACAGTTTATCTGTGTATCCATCAAGTCAACCGGTTATGATGGCGTTGGTAAATGAGGGTGTGATCTCTGATATTATGGCAACGGGAGCAACGATAAAATCTGCATTCTGCGGACCATGTTTTGGTGCTGGAGATGCGCCTGCAAATGGGGCGCTTAGCATTAGGCATACCACAAGAAATTTTCCGAATCGCGAAGGATCAAAGCCAGGAAATGGGCAAATCTCTTCGGTGGCTCTGATGGATGCGCGAAGCGTTGCGGCAACGTCGATAAATGGAGGAAGGCTGACTCCTGCAACAGAACTCAAAGAGCTAGATTATTCGCATTATCCATTTGATGATAGTGTATATAAAAGTAGAGTTTATAACGGATTTGGTGCGGCTGATACTGCAAAAAAATTGAAATATGGACCGAACATTAAAGATTGGCCAACGATGAGTGCGTTAACAGACAATATTTTATTAGAAGTAACAGCTCTTATAGAAGATCCCGTAACTACAACCGACGAATTGATTCCATCTGGAGAAGCATCGTCGTATCGTTCTAATCCTTTGGGGCTGGCGGAGTTTACCCTCTCAAGACGTGATCCAGAGTATGTGGGGCGTGCAAAAGAAAATTATAAATATGAGCTAGAGCGTCAAAAAGGTGTAGATCCACAAAATATTAGCTCCAAGCTTATAAAGATATATGAAAGAATTAGAACATTGACAGGGTTTGAAAATATTTCGGCGTTGAATACAGAAATTGGTAGCGTTATATATGCAATAAAGCCGGGTGATGGATCTGCTAGAGAGCAAGCAGCAAGTTGCCAGCGTGTATTGGGCGGTGTTGCAAACATTGCCAAAGAGTATGCTACAAAAAGGTATCGTTCAAACTTGATTAACTGGGGAATGATTCCATTTATTTTTAAGGGAACGCCTAAGTTTAAGGTGGGCAACTATATATTTATACCAGGAATTATAAAAGCAATAGATGAAGGCACTGATATTACTGCCTATATAATAGGCGGGTATATTAAGGAGATGGTTTTGTCTATAGGAGAGTTGACGGATGAGGAAAAAGAAATTATTAAAGCAGGTTCGCTTATTAATGTAAATAAGAAGAAAAACTTGATGAATGAATGGAACAAAATTCGTTAAAGACAAGTGCTCTCTCTAATGAGTGCTTTATTTTAGGGAGAGCCTTTAAAATTATTGATTAAGGAAGAAATTATGATTGAATTAGGAATAATACAAGAATTAACAGTAGTAGAGACTTCAGACTTTGGGTTATATTTGGGAGAATTGCCATATGATCCGGCTATATCAGAAAAGATATTGTTGCCGAATTCTGAAGTTGCAGAAGAAATGAAATTGGGAGATACAGTGAGTGTCTTTGTATATAAGGATACGAAAGATAGACCAGTTGCAACGTTAAAGCGCCCTGCCATCGTGTTGGGTGAAATTGCGCCACTAGAAGTACTAGAAGTCACGAACATAGGTGCATTTTTGAATTGGGGATTGATAAAAGATCTATTTTTACCGTTTAAAGAGCAAACTGTAAAGGTTAGAGCTGGCAAAACATATGTAGTGGGGCTATATGTTGATAAAACCGAAAGGCTTTGTGCAACGATGAAAGTGTATAATCTATTGCAAAACGCATCTGCGCTGGAGGTTAATAAGACAACCAAAGGGTTAGTATATCAGGTTTCGGATGAGTATGGCATCTTTGTTGCAGTAGAAGGAAAATATCATGGACTGATTCCAAAACGCGAGATATATCAAAATTATCAAGTGGGAGAATGGATAGATGTTAGAGTAACTCGTGTGCGTCCTGATGGAAAATTGGAACTGAGTGTGCGAAAGCAAATTAATGGGCAGATGGAAGTGGATGCTAAAAAATTGTTGGATGCGATTCATGCGCAAAAAGGCTTTTTAAACTTGCACGATAAAAGCAGCCCTATAGAAATTAAAAATTGCCTGAATATGAGCAAGGCTTCGTTTAAACGAGCAGTGGGCAGACTTCTAAAAGAAGGTGTAATTGAACTAAAACCGAATGGCATACAAAGTCGTATATATCAATAAAAAAAACCTCTTAACCACAGTAAGTAAAGTGATTAGGAGGTTTTTGCATTTTAATAAGAATTGTAGTGAATTTTAGATGCGTTGTATCGGTCGATGAATTTGTTGGCATCCTTGTTGGTTGGGTGACCGACTGCTATAATAGCGAATGGATTTATGTTGTCTGGAATGGCAAAATTTTGGCGCAAGAAGTCCTCTCTTTCACCTTTCATAACTCCAACCCAACATGCTCCAAGACCCAAGTGCGTGACCTCCAGTAATAGGTTTTCGATACAGGCACCCATAGATTGATGTGAAAAATAAGGAAAATAAGGGAGCTTAGAATCGGTGGTTTCTAATACAACAATTATCAATGGAGCTTCTTGAATAAAAGTAGAGCTTGGAAAAAAGTTTCGTATCTTTGACAAAGAGTCAGCATTGCTGAGAACTAAGAACTCCCAAGGCTGCTGATTACTGCCACTAGGCGCTTGCATGGCAGCTCGCAGGATTTTATCAATCTTATCATCTTCTATTCGTTGATTGGTAAACGAGCGTACGCTGCGTCTTAGGTTAATTGTATTCATTACTATCTCCTTTGGCATGTTAAAATTTATTTGGTACTAGAATATACTAAGTGTCAAAGAATGTCAAGTTATCTGCGCGATAAAAGGATAAAATCCAATTGTTGACAATCGAGTTAACTGAGAGTAAAATCTTTGTAATAACATTGCATAAGGAGGATATAATATGAAATTAAAAATATTGTTAACCGCAGCGTTGATGATGGCGTTGACAGGGTGTGGAGGCGATGATTCTGCAAATGCCACTTCGGTAACATTAACACCAACGGGGACATTTCCAATCGTTGCCGAGGGTGAAGAGTTGGTAATAGATATATTTGCGCCACTAAAGGCGGGAGTGACTACATATGCGAGAGAAGATAACTCAATGACTCGAGATTTTGAGGATCACACGGGCTTGACAATCGATTGGAGCGAAGTTCCGAGCGCTGATAGAACACAAAAGCTTAATAGCATAATGCAAAGCGGGCTATATCCAGATGTAATTTTGGATCACTGGTGGTCGAAATCAGAACAGCAGTTATATGCTGAGCAAGGAATTATTATACCATTGGAAAATTTGATTGCAGAACATGCGCCACACATCCAAGCGGTGCTAGATAAATATCCGCTGGTTAAGCAGAATATGACGCTAGATGATGGGCATATATATTCGATTCCATCTCTGGATACAGCACCTCAAACTGAAGCAAATTATAAAATGTGGATAAACCAGGTGTGGCTAGACAACTTAGGATTAAAAATGCCCACCACTTTGGACGAATTTACAGAGGTAATCCGTGCGTTTAGAGATGAAGATGCAAATGGAAATGGCGATCCAAACGATGAAGTAGCATTGACTAGCTCGTTTAAAAGTTGGAACGCCAACACGATGTATTTTCTATTAAACAGCTTTACGTATTACTCTCAAAATAACAAGTTTATGTATGTGGATGACGATGGAAAGATAGTATATACAAGAACTAGCGACGAGTTTAAGGAAGGCGTAAAGTATTTGAACTCACTATTTGAGGAAGATTTGCTAGATGAGTCTGCATTTACTCAAGATATGAATGGATTAAAACAAATCGGAAATAATCCAGGTGAAAATATACTAGGCGCTTGTGCGGGCGGATACTTGGGATCATTTTTAAATATTGGAGATTCTGATAGGTGGAAGGATTTTTCGGCCGTTGCACCATTGATTGGACCAGAAGGAGTTCAATATGCTATTGCAAACCCTGCTATTGGAAATGCGACACTGTCGATAACAACGGAATGCCCATCTCCAGAAGCGGTGGTGAGAGCTTGGGACTTATTTTTCTATGATGAAGTGAACGACTTTGGAGTACGCAATTTTGCAGGAGAAGAAGGCATTGATTATGTGATGGCAAAAGAGGGCGATGTCAATGCAATCGGCGAGCCTGCAACGTATGTGAGACTTACCGGAAACAATGATCGGGATGGCAGATATTGGAATAGATTGGGCCCTAGTTATAGTGCCGAAGATTTTATTATTAGATATGCAGTAGAAGGTGAAGGCGATGCGGAGACCACGTTACATCAAATTACATTAGATTATTATATGCCGTATCTACCAGATGATAGTATGTTGATTTTGCCTATGTCGTTTGATACAGATCAATCTCGCGAAATTATAGATATCGAAACCGCGATGAATGCGTACTTTGATATAACCTTTGCCGAGTTTGTAACAGGAAAATTAGATATAGATGAGCATTGGGATGAGTATGTAGCAGAAATGGAGAAAATCGGACTTTCAAGATACCTCGAAATTTATCAGACCAAATATGATCAAAAATAATTTGGAGACAGAATGTGAATGATCTCTATTGACAACTTAACTAACAGAGAGTAAAATTTTGTAATAACATTGTATAAGGGGGATATAATATGAAATTAAAAATATTGTTGACTGCGGCATTAATGATGGCATTGACAGGGTGTGGCGGTGATGATTCTGAAAATGCCACTCCGGTAACATTAACACCAACAGGGACGTTTCCAATTGTTGCCGAAGGCGAAGAGCTGATAATAGATATATTTGCGCCACTGAGATCTGGAGTAACTACATATGCAAGAGAAGAGAATTCATTGACGCGTGAATTTGAGGCTCATACAGGTTTGACAATCGATTGGAGCGAGGTTCCTAGTGCCGATCGAATGCAAAAACTTAATAGTATAATGCAAAGTGGGCTGTATCCGGATGTAATTTTGGATCATTGGTGGTCAAAATCAGAGCAACATTTGTATTCGGAGCAAGGAATTTTGGTACCTTTGGAAGATTTGATTGCCGAGCATGCGCCACATATCCAAGCAGTTCTAGATAAATATCCGCTGGTTAAGCAAAATATGACGCTAGATGATGGGCATATATACTCGATTCCATCGCTAGATGCGAGCCCGCAAACTGAAGCGAATTATAAAATGTGGATCAATCAGGTGTGGCTGGATAATTTAGGATTGGAAATGCCTACCACTTTGGATGAATTTACAGAGGTAATCCGTGCGTTTAGAGATGAAGATGCAAACGGAAATGGCGATCCAAACGATGAAATCGCATTGACTAGCTCGTTTAAAAGTTGGAATTCCAATACGATGTATTTTCTATTAAACAGCTTTACGTATTATGCTCAAAGTAATAAATTTATGTATGTGGATGACGATGGAAAAATAATATATACACGAACTAGTGATGATTTTAAGGAAGGTGTAAAATATCTGAACTCACTATTTGAGGAAGGGTTGCTAGATGAATCGGCATTTACTCAAGATGCGAATGGGCTAAAACAAATTGGAAACAATCCGGGTGAAAATATATTGGGAGCTTGTGCGGGTGGATATTTGGGATCATTCTTAAATATTGGAGATTCTGATAGGTGGAAGGACTTCTCGGCTGTTGCACCGCTAATTGGACCAGAAGGGGTTAGATATACTATTGCCAACCCAGCTATCGGAAGCGCTGTTCTATCAATAACAACGGAATGTCCATCTCCAGAGGCCGTGGTGAGAGCTTGGGATTTATTCTTCTATGACGAAGTGAATGATTTTGGAATACGCAACTTTGCAGGAGAAGAGGGCATTGATTATGTGATGGCAGAAGAGGGCGATGTTAATGCAATCGGCGAGCCTGCAACGTATGTGAGACTTACCGGAAACAATGATCGAGATGGCAGATATTGGAATCAATTGGGACCTTTTTATAAAGCTGAGGACTTTATGATTAGATACGCTGTAGAAGGCGAAGGAGATGCGGAGACCACGTTACATCAAATCACATTAGATAATTACACACCATATCTACCAGATGATAGCATGTTGATTTTGCCTATGTCGTTTGACACAGATCAATCTCGTGAAATTATAGATATCGAAACCGCAATGAATGCGTACTTTGATATGACCTTTGCGGAGTTTGTAACAGGGAAACTAGACATCGATGAGCATTGGGATGAGTATGTAGCGGAAATGGAGAAAATTGGACTTTCAAGATATTTAGAAATTTATCAGGCCAAATATGATCAAACTCAAAAATAAGTATTAATATTTGTGGTTGCTGCAAAAGTGTAGGCTAATGCAGCAATTTTTTTTTAATAAAATAATGTTCCACTGCCATCATCAGATAGAAGCTCAAGCAAAATTGAATGTTTGAGAGTTCCTTTTTGAATGGTAGTCTGCTTAACTCCGTTTTGAACAGCAAGTGTACAGCATTCAACTTTTGGAATCATTCCGCCAGAGATAATTCCGTCTGAAATAAGATCTGGAACTTCAGAAACTTTGATTTCTTTGATTAGAGAGGTTTCGTCGTTTGGATTACGCATAACTCCCTGTACATCAGTAAGAAGCATAAAGTGGTCGGCCTTAAGCACTATACTTAGCTTAGCTGCAAATGTATCAGCATTGACATTGAGGCTTCCACCATTAGAAAAAGCAACAGAAGATACAACTGGAATATAATTTTTTTCAAGCAAATCTATTACCAAACGAGGATCAATTTCGGTTATGTCGCCTACATTTCCATATTTAGGCATTTTTGCGGCTGTAGCCAGTGTAGCGTCTAATCCAGAGATCCCGACTGCTTTGGCTCCTATCTTACCAATCAAACTTACCAATTCTTTATTTGTCTTTCCGCATAAAACCATTTGAATATAGTCAATATCTTCATCATCTGTATAGCGTAGCCCATCGATAAAAGTGCTTTCTTTACCAATTTTTTTGAGCAAGTCGTTGATATCGGGGCCACCGCCATGAACTAATACAACTTTTACTCCCACCATATTTAGAAGAACAATATCTGATACAATGGACTGTTTTAGATCTTGCGACAGCATTGCATTTCCGCCATATTTTATAACAACAATTTTGCCAATATACTTTTGAATATAAGGTAGTGCTTCGGTTAAAATTTCTGCTCTATTCATGAGAATCTCCTAACTGCGATATGATGCATTAATGTCAACGTATTTTTCGGTTAAGTCACATCCAAAAGCAGTGGCAGAGCCAGCCCCCTGGTGCATATCAACCCAAATTGTAATTTCAGATTCGTTTAGCACATGTGTGGCAACAGATTCATCAAACATGACGGACGCACCTTCTGTACAAATTAAGATTTCTCCATTTTTACTTTTAAACTTTACGCTGATATTTTCGGGATCAAAGTCTACATCGGCATAGCCAAGTGCGCATAAAATTCGGCCCCAATTTGCATCATTTCCGTATACAGCAGTTTTAACGAGGCTAGAAGCAGTAACGGCTTTTGCTAATTTTTTGGCAGCCGCGTCATCTGCAGCGTTGGTTATCTCTACAATGAGCAACTTGCTAGCACCCTCTCCGTCTTTGGCAATTTTTTTAGCAAGAAATAAGTTTACCTCCATAAGCGCATCAACAAAAACTCGGAAATCTGCAGAGTCTTCTGTGATTGGAGCATTTCCAGCAAGGCCGTTTGCGATAATACTAACCATATCGTTGGTAGATGTGTCGCCGTCTACATCCACCATGTTATATGTTGGGGCAACTGTTTCGGCAAGAGCAAGCTGTAACATTTCGGCAGAAATATCGGTATCGGTAGTAATGAACGAAAGCATTGTGGCCATGTTAGGTGCAATCATTCCTGAACCTTTGGCAATGGCTCCGATTTTGCAAGTTGTACCGGCAATTTCAAATTCAACGGCAACTTCTTTGATAACTAGGTCGGTAGTCATTATTGCTTCTGCAGCGTCCACAGACCCATGTGCACAAACAGCTATTTTGGAAATTCCAGCAGCAATCTTATCTATCGGAAGACTTTGACCGATAACGCCAGTACTAGCTATGATTACGTCGTCTTCTGCGATATTAAATTTATCAGCAACTAATTGGCTCATTTTGTTTGCAAGCTCGACCCCATCTTTGTTACAAGTGTTAGCATTTCCGCTATTGCATATAAATAATTGTGCCTTACCAGTTGTGAGGTGTTCACGAGTAACTGTGATAGGTGCGCCAAAAACTTTGTTGGTAGTATAAACCGCAGCTGCAGGACCAGCGACGTCTGATATGATAACGGCAAGGTCATTTTTCGTTGCATTCTTTCTAATTCCACAATGTACTGCGCCTGCTTGAAAGCCGATAGGAGCAGTAATTCCACCTTCGATAAACATTTAAACATTCCTTCTTTCTATTATTTTATTATAATTTAAGTCCCAAAAATTCGTTGTTTCCAGATCTGATGTTGAGGCATTGCAAACTTGATCCTGCCGCACCCTTGCCAAGATTATCAAAAAGTGCGTGTAGATAAACTTCATTTTCGTTCCCTGTAACTACTATATCAAGCGAGTCAAGCCCCTCTTTATAGAACGGATTGAGAAAACCATCTACAATTGCAGGGTGATCATTGAAATTTGCAACATCAATTAGTTTGGTTGCTTTGTAAAAATTTTTGTAAGCAGATACGATATCTTCTGGAGATTTATTTGTGCCGCGCAACGATAATGGAATACTAACGCACATTCCAGAATAGTTATCGGCAACCATAGGCATAAAAATTGGTTCGGAGCTTAGTGTCGCAACTTTCTGCATTTCTTTGAGGTGCTTATGCTTCAAAGTGGTAGCATAAGGTCTGGGAAACTTGTAGCTATTGGGGCGATCGCTGCGTTCGTAATCAGCAATCATCTTGTTGCCGCCGCCGCTGTATCCAGTAATAGAGGTACAAGAGAGTACCAGGTCTGTCGCGATGATTTTGGAATTTCGAAGAGGTACAGCAAGAGCTAGAAAGCCGCTGGCATGGCATCCGGGGTTGGCGATGCGATTGGATTTTGCGATTTGCTCTTTGTATCCTAGTTCACTAAATCCGTATACCCAATCTAGATGAGTACGAAATTCTGTAGAAGTATCGATAAGAGGTACAGTAATTAGAGGTGCAATTTCTCTGGTGGCTTCGTTTGGAAGACAAGTGATGGCGATATCTGCGTTGTTGGCAGCCGCAACTCGTGCGTCCAAATTTTTGCGTAACTCAAAGTCTAATTCTACTATTTCATATTCTGCGAGGTGACTAAGTCGTTCTTTAAATGCAAGCCCGGTGGTTCCATAGCTTCCGTCAATATATACTTTCATAAATGTGTTCAACTCCTTTTTTTGATAAATGTAATTATACAAGTAGTGTGCATAAAAATCAACTTCTTTATTATAATTATACAAACTTTATAAAAAATTGGAAAAAATAGATAAATAATACGCAAATATTAACAGCAAGTTTAGAAAATCTTGACATATTGGCAATTTTGAGATATACTGAGAAAAGTTTGTTATATAAATTTAAGGAGGAGAAGAATTATGAGAAGAGCATTAAGCAAATGGATAACGGTAATGGCCATAGGAGGTATTGCAACTGTGACTTTCGGTCAGCCGTATGCACACGAAAACATAGCAAGATATGATTTGGGTAGCAATTATGCAATTGTTCATGGATTTGTAGAAGATCGAGCAGTAGTCATGGACAAAAGCGGTTATTATGGATACATAAATAATTATGGACAACAAATTACTCATATGAGATATAGTCAAGCATTAGATTTTTCGGAAGGATTGGCGCAATTCACATATACAAATGAATCAAATCCGGCGCAAAGTTATTATGGATATATCAATACATCGGGACAAGAAGCTATTGCGATAGCTGGAGAAGCTGCACTAAACGCGAATGGCGAGTTTTCTAATGGCGTAGCGTTGGTGGTTTCTGATACGGCGGCAGATAAGTTTATCGATACGTCGGGTGCTACGTTGCTAGAAGTATCGCAACCTCATTCAGGAATTGGCAGTCTATCAGATGAGGGACTTATTTTAATAGAAGATGACACCAATGCTCACGGAAACTTTTTTGGATATATGGACCTAAGCGGAAATATGGTAATACCATATTCATATCAAGATGCGGGAGAGTTTAACAATTGGGTAGCCCCAGTAAAGAAAGATGGGTTGTGGGGATATGTAGATGCGGCGGGAGCGACAGTGATTCCGTTTAGCTATTTGAGTGCAACAGAATTTAGTGACGACGGTGTTGCCTTTGTTGGTGGATCAAATGGTAAGAAAGCATTGATAAATAAGTTTGAACAGGGACTAACAGGCTTTGAATATGATGGAGTTGGTGAAATTAGCGAAGGATATGCGGTTGTGAGCCAGGGAGAAATGACTACTGCGGGCTTTAAAGGGTATTATGGTTACATTGATATCTATGGAAACCAAGTACTTCCCATGATATATAACAACGCGCAACCATTTTCTGAAGGGTTGGCAGCGGTGGAGCTTAATGGAAAATGGGGTTATATTGATGCGCTTGGAAATACCGTGATAGATTTTGTATATGACTATGCTACTCCTTTTGACAATGGCAATGCATCAGCAAAGTTGGGAGAGAATTGGTATATTTTAGCGCCGTCACCAATTAGATAAAGCAGGAGGTAAATATGAAAAAGCGCAAAAGAAAAAAGAAAGTCAATCAGGCACCAGAAGTTGTAGGCATCAGTATAATAGGATGTTGCGTCTTAATTATAGCAAGTATTTTTACCGAGCAGGCAGGAATGATTGGCAACGCGATCAAATATGTAACTGTGGGAATGTTTGGACTAGGTGGCTATATGCTACCTTTTTATATATTATATTTAGGCTTTACATATATAAGAAATGGAAAAAAATGTATTGAAAATAAAATAAGCAAAGCGTGGCCGATATTTATAATGATAGTATTTGGGGCAGAGTTATTGAGTAAAGATATGCCAGAAATATTATCGGTTTATCTTACTACATATTTTGCGGACACAACGTTTATTAATGGGGGATTGATCGGAAGTATAGTGGTTAATGTATTAGTAAAATTTTTGGGATTGTACGGTACATATATTGTGATTCTAGGCAGTGCCTTTTTATATGTATTTAAGCTGTATAACTTTTCGTTTGTAGCTTGGATAAAAGCAATCCCATCTTTGGAACCGAAGCAACCTAAAAGAAGACAAAGGCGCTCGGTGAGTTCTGTAAAAGTGGCATATAGAGAGCCAGCTCCAGCGGCAAGGGCGACGAGAAAAGTGCATATCAAGAACCAGCTCCAGCGGCAAGGGCGACGAGAAAAGCTGCATATCAGGAACCAGCTCCAGCGGCAAGGGCGACGAGAAAAACTGCGTATCAAGAACCGGCTCCAGCGGCAAGGGCGACGAGAAAAGCTGCGTATCAAGAACCAGCTCCAGCGGCAAGGGCGACGAGAAAAGCTGCGTATCAGAACCAGCTCCAGCGGCAAGGGCGACGAGAAAAGCTGCATATCAAGAACCAGCTCCAGCGGCAAGGGCGACGAGAAAAGCTGCGTATCAAGAACCAGCTCCAGCGGCAAGAGCGACGAGAAAAGCTGCATATCAAGAACCAGCTCCAGCGGCAAGAGCGACGAGAAAAGCTGCGTATCAGGAACCAGCTCCGGCGGCACCTGCTCCAAAAAAAAAAGTCGCCAGTATATGCTCCAGTAACAATGTTATCTCCCAAGGATAATCCAAAAGCTAATGCGAGTCCAGCAAAGCCAGCTGTGGATCAACCCAAAATTTATGTGATGGAAAATACGCAAAACGAAATTAGAAAACGTAAGACTAAGAGACCTGTAAATGCGTATCAGTTTCCGGACATTGAGTTGCTAGTAAAGCAAGAGAATAAAAATTCGGGACAGGATACTATGTACTTGCAGACGATGGCAACAAAGCTAGAGGATACATTAAAATGTTTTGGCATAGAAGCGCGAGTTGCAGAAGTATATAAAGGCCCGTCGGTAACGAGATACGAATTGGCTCCAAAGCAGGGGATCAAGGTGAGTAAGATTTTGAATTTATCGGATGATATAGCACTTAGCTTGGCAGCAAAACGCATTCGAATAGAAGCACCTATTCCTGGAAAGCCGTTGGTGGGAATAGAAATTCCAAATGCTAAGGCAGAGACAGTGTTTTTAAGAGATATAATCGATACAAATAAATTTGATGATTATCCGTCTAAGCTTGCGTTTGCAATAGGCAAAGACATTTCGGGGGCACCAGTTATACATGACATTGCGAAGATGCCGCACGTATTAATCGCGGGAGCGACGGGGTCTGGAAAAAGTGTTTGCATCAATACTTTGGTTGCAAGCATTTTGTATAAAGCGGCACCGACAGATGTAAAGTTACTTATGATCGACCCGAAAGTGGTGGAGTTGAATGTGTATAATGGAATTCCGCATTTGCTTAGACCGGTGGTAACGGATCCGAAGGAAGCTGCAGCTGCGTTGAACTCAATAGTAGAAGAAATGACCATGAGGTATAAGCTATTTGCAGAAAACATGGTGCGCGATATAAAAGGGTTTAATAAGAAGGCGGATAGGGCAAATAAGATGCCACATATTGTGGTTATTATAGATGAGCTTTCGGACTTGATGATGACTGCTGCGAAAGAGGTGGAAGATTCGATTTGCCGATTGGCACAGATGGCCCGTGCTGCGGGCATTCATTTGGTGATAGCAACACAGAGGCCGTCTGTAGATGTAATTACAGGAATAATCAAAGCCAATATTCCGTCGAGAATGGCTTTTGCGGTATCGTCTGGTGTAGATTCACGAACTATTTTGGATAGTGTAGGTGCAGAAAAATTGCTAGGAAAAGGCGATATGTTGTTCTGCCCGATGGGTGAATCAAAGCCGATACGTATTCAGGGCGCATTTATTTCGGATACAGAAGTGGAAGAGCTGGTAGATTCGATTAAAAGCACTCAGTATGCAAAGTTGGCATAAGTTGGTTATAGCGCACGTATAATTCGTTCGGCATTTTTAAAGAGCAGCTTATCAACCTGAGCTGCTGTAAATTCGTTATTAAGTGCATTTGCTAGCAGTCCAACGGCAGATGCATCTTTCATTTCTAGAGGGCAATCAATTCCATCAAAATCTGATCCAAATCCTATCGTATTTTCACCTCCAATATCCACTAAATATTTAGTCATTTGCAAAATATCTGCTACATAGCTGGTTTTGTTATCTGATAAAAATCCACTATAATAATTGACACCGATTAAACCGTCGGTCGATGCGATTTGCTTGATGTGCGAATCTTTGAGATTTCGGCTTTTATTATAAATAGCCCTAGCGTTTGAATGTGAGGCTATGATTGGCTTTTTGGAAATGGCCAATACATCGTCGATGCCAGCATCAGACAGATGCGAAACATCAATTAAAATGTGCTTTTGATTGAGATATTCCACGACTTCTTTACCATAATTAGTGAGTCCAATTTCGGGCATTGAGTGTGGTGCGCCTAATGAATTTTGGTAATTCCAAGTTAACGTAATCAAACGAACCTTCATATCTTCTATCTTATCAACCATGTGTAAACCCTCTTTTATGATTTCTCCTTCTTCTGCAGATATAAAAGCTGCAATCTTCTCTGCGGTAAGAGCTTGTTTGTACTCATCATAGTTGGATACTATGGTGACTTTATCGCTGTGTTTCTCTGCTTCTGCAATAAAATAGTTATACATATTAGTAAAAAACTCAAATGGAGTGAGATTGTCTAGATGATTAAGCGAAACAAACATGGCAAACCATTGAGCCAAATATCCGCCTTGATGTAGTTTTTCTAGGTCGATATGTCTATCATTGGATAAAAGTGACAATTGGCGTTTAAAAATAATCATAGCAGTGTCAGCGTGAAAATCGATCATAATAAAACCTCCTCTAACGTTTTTGGTGTATACGTTGAAAAAAAGCAGGAAGAAAAATCTCCCTGCAATAAAATATTAAAGAATTATACAAAGAAGTCCGCCGGTGCCTTCGTTTATTATTTTTTGAAGTGTTTCTTGCAATTTTTGTTGCGCATCCTCTGGTATTTTATATAGCTTATTTTGAAGACCCTCATTTACTATATCGTATAGAGTGCGACCAAACATAATGTTGGTTTCCCACATATATTCGGGAGTGGTATGAGTAAGTTCGTCGATAACCTGTTGAACCTGCTCTTCTGTGCCTATTATAGGAGAAACTTCTGTTTGAATGTCTGCACGAATGATGTGATAACTCGGTGCGGTTGCGCAAAGCTTGACACCGTGGCTTGTACCCTGGCTTATAGTTTCTGGTGTCTCCAAAATAAATTCATCTTTTGAAGGGCTAACAACTCCGTAACCTTTTCGTCTAACATCTTCTAAAGCTAAAGCAACTTTGTCGTACTCTTTTTGAGTTTGTGCCAGATTTTTGATTAGGCTCATAAGTTCGTGGTCACCATGAATATCAAGCCCTGTGGTTTCTGATAAAACTTTGTAGAATAAATCGTCTGATGTGTGAACAACAACTTTGATTACTCCATCACCTAATTGAATTTTCTCGAGATATACGTTTTTAACATTTGGGATATTCGTCAATTTGTTGATTGTATCTTTTACCTGCCTGATATTTTCAAGAGGGTAAATATGTTCTTTAATTTGGGCGATCCATTCTTGTTTGAACCAGTGGTCGTTTTCTAGGGTTTCTGCCCATTTTGGCAAGGTAAATTGAATTTCGTTGAGTGGAAATTCATATAGCACACGTTCCAAAATTTGGTTTATATCATCAATTTTCATCTGGGCAACATCTAAAGGAACAACTGGTACGTCGTATTGCTGCGACAATTGACTAGATTGCGCCAAAACTTCTTGATCAAAAGGCTTTTTCGTATTGAAGATAACGATAAAAGGTTTGCCAAGGCTTTTAAGCTCGGTAATAACTCTATCTTCGGCATCTAAATAGCTGGAACGAGGGATATCGGTGATGGAACCATCTGTTGTTACCACGATGCCTATTGTGGAATGGTCATTGATAACTTTTTTGGTGCCAATTTCGGCAGCTTGAGTAAAAGGAATGTCTTCATTATACCAAGGAGTTTGAACCATTCTTGGAGTGTTATCGGTATATAAGTATCCTTCCGCATCGGGGATAACGTAGCCAACACAATCAATAAGTCGTACATTAACAGAAAAATCTCCACCGATTGTGATATTTACTGCCTCGTTTGGAATAAATTTAGGCTCGGTAGTAGTAATCATTGTTCCGCCGCCACTTTGTGGTAATTCATCTTGTGCTCGCTCTTTGCTGTATTCATTTTGAATGTTGGGAATAACTAAAGCTTCCATAAATCTTTTTATAAATGTAGACTTACCTGTTCTAACGGGCCCTACTATCCCTAAATAAATATCACCAGCTGTTCTTTCTTGAATGTCTCGGTAGATATCGTAGTTTTCCATGAATAAATCCTCCTTATAAGGTTTTAAAGTATAAAATTAAATGTATGGGTACATTTAACTATATGTACAAAACATAAGGATATGACTATTTTGATAAAAAAAAACTTCCCTTTTCAACCAAAGAGAAATTTTAATAAATCTTCAAATTTAATCTGATGTTCTTGATAAGTTTTCATGTTTTTAACCAAGAGAGTGGCAGTTTCTAATTCTGTTTCTCCTATAATAGTGGCATACTTAGCTCCTATTTTGTTTGCATATTTCATTTGTGCTTTTACACTTCTATTCAATAGGTCGGTATCGGCATTAATGTGCTGGCTTCTAAGATCGTTGACCAAAATCATGGCCTTTTCCATGGCCGCATCTCCGCGGTAGCCGATAAATATATCTCGTGTGGCTATGTTTTGATTGGGATTTTCTGCTAAATAGGCTATTAGCAACCTTTCGATGCCTGTGCCAAATCCAACTGCAGGAACTGCTTTGCCGCCTATCTCTTCTACCAGTTTATCGTAGCGCCCACCACCGCAAATCGTTCCAGAATAGGCTTCGCTATCCAATATAAATTCAAATACGGTCTTTGTGTAATAATCCAACCCACGTACAATTCGAGGATTTACGATAAATGGAATATTCATTTTGGTGAGCAACGTTGTGAGTGTATCGAAATGTTCTCGGCATTCTGGATCTAAAGCATCTAGTGTTGTAGGTGCATCGGCAAATAATTTTTGGCAATCTTCATTTTTGCAGTCTAACACGCGGAGAGGATTTTTGATGCGCCTTTCGTTACACAGAGAACAGAGGTTGTCCTTCTTGGTTTCCAAAAAATTTTTTAGTTGCTGATTATATTTTTCGCGACACTTGGGCCCTCCCAGCGAGTTGATATATAGCTTGACGTTGGCGATGTTGAGTCGCTTTAGTAGGGTGTTCGCAACAGCAATGACTTCGGCATCTGCAATAGCGGCGCTGCTACCAAATACTTCTACACCAAATTGATGAAATTGTCTCAATCTGCCAGCTTCTGGTCGCTCGTATCTAAAAGTTGGCGAAATATAATATAGCTTGGTAGGCTGCGCGTTCTCTCCCAGGTTGCGTTCAAGGTAGGCACGAACAACCGCAGCGGTGCTTTCTGGCTTTAAAGTAATATTATTATCACCTTTGTCCACAAACGAATACATTTCTTTTTGTACAATATCTGTTGCAGTTCCGACGCCGCGTTGAAATAGATGCGTAAGTTCAAAAATAGGAGTTCGAATTTCGCCTATTCCAAAATTTTCGCAAACCTCTCTAATTATAGATTCTACTTTTTGTAAATTTCGAATTTCGGTTCCAAAGATATCTTTGGTTCCTTTTAATGCATTAATTGCCATAAATCTGTTCCTTTCTAATTATACTATTGGCGCAGACGCATCCCATAGACATCGCTGCCTGGATGTTGTAGCCTCCAGTATCCGCATCAATATCAATCACTTCGCCTATAAAATATAGCCCCCGTTGCTTTCTACTTTCGAGTGTAGTAGGATTAAGTTCTTTTAAGCTGACGCCGCCACAAGTAACAACAGCAGAATTTAAATCTCCAACGGATGCGACGTTAATAGGCAACTTGGTCATATATGTGGCTATTTTTTTGCGATTTTCCCTGCTTATATTTGCGCAATGAAGGTCGGCAGGTATCGATAAAATTGAGAGCAATACTGCAATAAAGCTTCGCGGAAAAGCAAATTTACGCAAATATAACCCAATTGAGTCTTTTCCAAAAGCAATTAAGTCTTGCTCAAGTTCTTTTTGAACCACTTCGTATGGCTTGTTTACCAAATTGAAAGTGACGAGATCACCCGCTTCGATCCACCTAGTGCTATTTAAAACAACAGGTCCAGAAACGCCGTTATGCGTAAAAAGCAAGTCTCCAACTTTGTCACGAACTTTTTTCTCATTATGCCAGATAGTCATTGTAACATTTTTAAATGAAACACCGCTAATAGCGGCATAGTCGGTTTCAACTGATATTATATTAGAAATCGACGGCCGAAGCTTTGTAACTTTATGGTTAAATTGCTGGGCAATGGCATAACCGAATCCATCATTTCCGAGATGCATAAAAGATGTCCCCCCGGTTGCGATGATTAGGTTTTCTGTTGAAAAAAAATCACCATCGGTAGTAGAGACCTGAAAAACACCATCGTATTCCAAAATTGCGTTTATCTCAACCCCAGATTGTATTTGCGCACCGTTAAGCTTGCAAGATCGAACCAAGGCATCGAGTATGTCGGTACTATTTCTAGAGCTTGGAAAAACCTTTCCGCTACTAGTAACTTCTATATCTACGCCATAGGCTTTAAAAAATTTGATAGAATCCTTATTAGTAAAAACATTTAAGGCGTGTTTTATAAAGTTAAAATTATCACCATATTTATCTTTAAACTCTTCTAAATCGCCTGCATGGGTAAAATTACATTGGCCACTTCCTGATACAAGTAATTTACGCCCTAATTGTGTATTTTTTTCGAGCACAAGGGTACTCAATCCATATTCTGATAAATTATAGGCAGCAAATAACCCCGCAGGACCTGCGCCAACAACAATAGCTTTATAAAACATTTACATTTCTCCTCCAGTGCGTATTAGTGTAATGGATTTTATTGGCATTTGTCAAGCCACCTAACTAACAAATAGTAATATTTTGAAAAAATAAACATAGCAATAATTATATAATATAAAAAGGAGGGGTTAGATTGAAAACAATGGTAGCAATAATTAAGGCTGCATTATATATTAGTTTTTTTGCTATAATTCAGCTACTGATAATGGGTATCTATTTGGCAATAAATATTGTATTAAAGATTAATGAAGCCGATTTAGAAAATTTGATGTTGACTGATATTCAAAATCTAGCATGGCAGATACTAGAAGATATGCTCGACCAAACACCTACATTGATGATTATAAGTGGAGTAGTGATGATCATTTTGCTGTGGGCATTTTTTAAGTTGCGACACAAACGCTTTAGAACAGAAATTTATCTAAAGTCTATACATGCTTCGAATATAACGCCACTGATTTTGGTGGGAGTAGCTACTAATTTTATCGCCACTTTGGTAGCCACGCTGATTCCATATCCAGAAAGCTGGGTAACTAATTATGAGCAAACGATAGATTTTGCCGTGGATTCCAATACACTAATGACAATTTTGATGGTGGTTGTTTACGCAGGAATAGTAGAAGAAGTGATTTTTAGAGGATTGGTATATACGAGATTAAAAAGAGGAATGCCGATGGCGATAGCGATGATTTTGTCGTCAGTAGCATTTGGGGCGGTGCACGGCTCGCCAATACAAATAATTTATGCGACACTAATAGGGCTAGTACTGGTTTGGGTGTTCGAAAAATTTAAATCTATAGTGCCGTCTATAATCGTGCACATGGTAAATAATGCCGTGGGATTAATAGTGGCTTGGGCTGCGCCTCTCTTAGAGGGCAATATGCTAGCAGTAATGATATATATTATTTCTATGAGCGCTGTAACAATAATGGCCGGGATATGGCTTCTCAAAAAGAAAGAGTCATATCGAAATATATTTGTGGTATAATTTTGTAAAAACTAAGAATAGCGATAATTATATAATAGAAGAGGAACAATATACAAAAGGAGGTCCAAAAATGAGGACAATTGGAGCAATAATCAAAGCCATTTTGTATGTTGTTTTTTTTGTGGTAATTCAGGGATTGACAAGCTTTATCTATTTGATTGCAACTCTGATATCAAAGCTTAGAGCTGCTGACTTTGAAAGTGTGACATCGAAAAGTGTTCAAGATATGCTTATACAGTCGGCAATAGAGCTGTGGGATAAAATGCCTATATTGATGATTGGTAGCGGAATATTTATGCTCGTTTTGCTATGGATAATTTTTAAAATGCGCCACAAAAGTTTTGCAAAAGAAATTCATCTAAAAGCTATAGGTGCCTCAAATATAGTGCCGCTAATTTTGGTGGGAATCGCTCTTCAATTTGTTGCGACTTTGGCAGTTGAGCTAATTCCGTATCCAGAAATTTGGATTATTGATCATCAGCAAGCTATGGATGAAGCGGTGAATTTAAAAAATATAGCAATGACGATTTGTTCGGTAGTTATTTATGCAGGGATTGTAGAAGAAGTGATTTTTAGAGGATTGGTATATACGAGATTAAAAAGAGGAATGCCTGTAGTTGTCGCGGCAATTTTATCATCAATATTATTTGGGTTGATACATGGCTCGCCGATACAGGTGCTTGCTACAATATTGATGGGATTATTACTGGTTTGGGTGTTCGAAAAATTCAATTCTATAGTACCCTGTATAATTGTTCATATGGCTAATAATCTTACGGCAATAGTGATTGCGTGGGCCTCTCCAATTATAGAAAGAAATATGTGGACAATAATAATATATACCATGGTGATGAGTGCTATAACAATGATAGCAGGTATATGGCTTTGCAAAAAGCAAAAGGCGCATTAAGATTATTGCTGCTGCAAAAGTGAAGGCAGTTGCAGCAACTGGATCTATCTCCAAAATTCTAGTGTGAGCTCATAACAATCTCCTATTTCGTTGCGAATTATTTTGTTTGAGTTGCCGAAGGACAAGTAGTCGTTGTTGTAATAACGGAGTGGGCACATCATAAGGAAATGGCTGATCGATACATTCGGGATAATAGTTTGATAAATCTTCGATGATTGTCATGATGCGATGCTGCTCTGGAGGATAGTGTTGTTTATCCAATGTTTGCCATTTTTGGAGATGAGGCACTAAATTGGCTAACATGTTGCTATGACGAGCCATACACATCAGTGCTTCTAAATTAATGAACGGATCTTCGCAAAGTAGCATATCCTCTATAACTTTTTCGGCTTTCGATAGTAAAGATACAGAATTAGATAAATAAATAATTGTCTCGGCTGCCGCAAATTTAATAGTCAAGTTATTGTTGTTGAGCAATTTTTCGATTTGAGGCAATAGATCTTGTTTATTAAAGTAAGTAGCGATTTTGAGAGCCCAGTATTGAAATGTGGGATCATCGGTTTCGAGATAGGTTGTTAACGTTTTACTAGAATTAGTGCGCTTTAGCATTTTATCACTCATGTTGTAAAGTTTTGTGAAGGGGTAACCAACATAGCCTTTAGAAAATATTTCATAAATAGGTCTAGAAAGTTCTTGCGAAAGTCTGTGTTGCTCAATTTCGGGAACAAACCCTAAATCATCAATTTTAAACATAAAGTCACGCAAATTATTTCTAAAATCGAGTATAAGAGAGTGGAATGCAAAGTTTTGGGCAAGGTTTGTTAGCTGCTGCGGATCAGACTCTAGGTCATAGAGTTCTTCGGGAGGACGAATATCGATTATAAAGCAGTTTTTGCGATCATATGTATACTGACGCAATAAATATTGTTCTTGTGTATACTGATTTTGTGCCTCTTGAAGCCAGCTTTCGGTAAAGTAGGGAGCCATTCTGCGTGTATAAGAAGAAAATCGGTGAGTATTGGAAGGATAAAAATTTCGAATATATAAATATTTATTGGACTTTACTGCACGTACAAAATCGCTAGTCGAATCAATTCTATCCATAAATGAATATGAGTACTTTACAAAAGTAGTGGAACTCAAAAAATTTCTGCCTTGCATATAATAAGGGATTTTGCTACCAGCTAATTCAATAATGGTCGGCGCAATATCGATAAAGCTGACTGCGCTATAAGAGTGTGCTCCGGAAGCATAAGCGATTGTTTGCGGACCCTGAAACCTTTCGGGAATGCGTATAATTAGAGGCACGGTAATGCTTTCGTTCCATATATTGCATTTGCCTCCCGCAAGGCCCATTCCGTTATCTCCCAAAAATATAATTATCGTATCTTCATATAGCCCATCGTTTTTGAGGTGCGCTATTGTTTCGCCCACCATTCGATCCATTGTAGTTATAGTTTCATAATATTGTCCCCATATTTCTCGGGTTTGCGGTGTATCAAAATGATATCCAGGTATAGGGATAGCGTCTCTATCTACATATTCAGCGGCGGTGAGACGTGGCGTTACCAAAGCTCTGTGTTCTGCTGTATCAGATGGATACCCATATTGAGATTGATGCGTACATGAAAAGGTTGCCATCAAAAAAAACGGCTTATCATCGCGTTTTCTCCAAGTATCTGCGATGTTTTGCGGAAGCTGCGGGCTATCAGTCGCGCCGGCGTTAGGAATTATAGCGTCCCAGCCGTCGGGAATCTGAAGTTTGCTCCTATGCTGAAAGTTATAATCAGTTTTATCTATTGCGCAAAAATATCCATTGCTATGAATATATTTGGAAACAGGTTTGATATCAGAAGGAATTGCGGTGTTTGTTCCATGATTACTAATGCCCAGTGATGCGGGATACATTCCTAAGGCGAGAGAGGTCCTTGCAGTAGAACAGATGGAGGATACACAATTTGTATGATGATATATCATCCCCTCTTTAGATAGTTGATCTAAAAATGGAGTATGTGCAATAAGGTCACCATAGCAACCAAGATGCTGGCTGATATCTTCTGCAATTAAAATTAAGATATTGGGTTTCACGACTATCATCCTTTCGTAGGAAGTATATTATTTAATCTACATAGTACACAAGTGATTTAATCTTAAAACCAGGTTGCGACGCAACTTTAACTAGTTGATTTACATGAGATGGATTAGAAGATTTAATGATTTTAAGAATGGGTGTTAGTGGAGAAGTTTTGACTGTTTTGACTACAATTCCAATATCACCGCAAGTCAATTGCAATAACATATCTTTGTGAAAGATGTCCACATTGTTCATAAAAAGTCCAAGATAGACAGGGTCTAGGTAAGATGTCCTGATTTGCAAGTCTTCTGTTAAGACAGATGCTCTCGCTGGGTTTTGCCACATTTTTTCTTGTAAACTATAATATAAGTCGACAATTTTAAGTATTCTAGCCCCTTTACAAATGTTATCGCCGTGTAATTTGTTAGGAAATCCAGTTCCATCATATAACTCGTGATGTTGTCTGATTATTTCTAAGATTTCTTCTGGAAGATCATAAGTGCTCTTTAAGAAATTTGCACCATTAATTGGATGTTTTTGTCTTGCTATATTGCTAGAGCCAAAATGAGCAGCTAAGCCAATATCGCGCAGTAATACTGCTAAACATAGATTTACAGCATCGTTGGGGTTCCAGCCTAATTTTAATGCAAATAGTGTCGTTGTAATTGCTACATAAATATTGGTTTCTGTTGGAGATTTTGTGAGTAACTTGTTGGGTTCATAATTTAATCTATAATTTTGTTTGCCCGCATACAAAGTGTAAACAATATCGTTTACAGTGTGCATTATTTTTAATAGGGTTTCAAAATCTCCTTGTCCAGATTGATTGATGTTGCGCAATTCATTTAATGTTGATATTCTTTGGAGTATGTTTTGGGGAATAGCAGTGTATGTGGGTACCTGATCTTGTGAATACTTATCTATAATATATACACAAGCAAGATTAGTATTTTTTAGTCTATTTACTAGTCCTGCGGTTAGTAATTGTCCTTTGGTTAATAAGACTTTTGAATTCTCGTCTAAAATATCGATGGCTAATATATTGTTACTTTGTAAATGGGTAAGGGGAATCATTCTCATAAATAAACACTCCTTAAAATTAATATTTATGTTTAAGTATAGTATAAATTTTTAATTAAGTCAAAAAAAGTTGAAATTAATCTACATAGTATATAAATGATTTAATATTAAATTCCGGGGTAGATCCAATCTTGATTTTTTGATTTATTCGGGATGGTTCAGAAGATTTGATGATTGTAACAGTGGGGGTTAACGGTGAAGATTTGTAGGTTCTAGTGACAATTCCAATGTCCCCACAAGTCAATTGCAATAACATATCGATATGGTAGATATCTACATTATGCATAAAAAGTGAAAGATAAACAGGGTCAAAAGTAGGTGTTCTCCTTTCTAAATCCTCTGTTAGTAGAGATGCGCGGCTTGGCGTATACCACAGCTTTTCTTGTACAGCGTAATATGAATCTACGATTTTTAGCAGTCTAGCTCCTTTGCAAATATCATCTCCTTGCAATTTGTTAGGAAACCCCGTTCCATCGTATGATTCATGATGCTGCCGAATGATATCTAAAATGTCTTCGGGAAGCCCATAAGATTTTTCCAAATATTCAGCACCAACTATCGGATGTTTAGTACGCAATGAGCGGTCCACAGGCGCATCGATGTTTGGAGATAATAGACCAATATCACGCAGTAGTATTGCTAGGCACAAATTAACTGTGTCATTGGGATTCCAACCCAATTTTAAGGCAAATAACGTAGTGGTGATTGCTATATAAATGTTGCTTTCTACTGTAGATTTGGTGAGCAATTTATTTGGTTCATAGGTCAATCGATGATTCTGTTTCTCAATCGATAAAGAGTATACAATATCGTTTACCGCATACATAGCTTTTAGTAAACTATCTTGATTCCCCAATCCCGATAAAGTTAATTTGCCTATATCGTTTAGTGCAGTGATTCTGCTAATTATATTGTGAGGTAAGGCTGTGTATGTAGGTGTTAAACTTTTAGAATATGAATCAATGATATATACACATGCAAGGTCAGCACGCTTTAATTGTGCTATTGTTTTGTCAGTTAATAAGTGTCCTTGTTTCAATAAAATTTGTGAATGCTCATCTAAAACATCTATAGCTAATGTGCAATGGGGTCTTAAACTATTAGTAGGCACCATTCGCATAAGTATCACCCTTTCAAAATAATATTAGTAAAAAAAAGGCAAATCATCAAACCAAAAGTCTGAGTAATTTGCCAAAATAAATTTAATTATTGCTCAACATGGTTGTCAGAGATTGAAAAATTGATTAGTGATGGGAAATTATCTAGGTTAAAGCTTCGTATATTATTATCGGTTACGTTGAGGATCGCAAGGTGTTCTAAAGCTGAAAGTAGATTGATGTACTCGATTTGGTTGCGGCTTAAATCTAGATATACTAAATTGGAAGCATATTGCAATCCTTCGAGATTTTTAATGCCATAGTTTTGCGCTATCAGTTGCTTGAGCGGTTTCAGTGTAGATAAAATTGCCCACTTGCCATCAAATTCTACTCCGTTTTCGGTTAACGCTTGGCGTAACCCCGCATCTGGAACCCAAATTTTTTCTTGATACGCTTCCACGGTGAAAACAACCGGAGCCGCCTGTGAACCATGTAGACTAAGTGATACGCTAAATGTGGAGCCTTCGCCTTCGGCAATAGGAGCAGGGACTGTGAATGTCATAATTCCGCCAGCTGAAGGATCGTCGGTTACAGAGTTTGCAACAACGGTGTGGATATTAGATGCCACTATGGTAACATCAAATTCTGATGCATCGGCGCTTAACATTTTGATGGTTTTTGTATCGGCATTGTAGCTGACATCTCCAGAAAGGCTGATGTTTAGAACGCCAAAGTTTGGAGCTTTAATTCCCCACTGTTTTGCTGCATCGAATTCTGCAGATGCTGTGGCAAGAGCGTCTAATGCTGCAGCTACCTGAGCTGAAGTTTGTTGGTTATTAGTAAAAACTTTGAGAGCCTTATTTATGGCAAGTTCATACTTAGCTTTTGCGGCCTCGGTAACCCACAATATTCCTAAATCAACCAATTTGCCGTCTTTACTTACTACAGTGGTGGAGAGATTTTCTTGAGCTACTTTAATAGGTTTATCTAACAGATCGTTGTTTGCGATTACAATGTCAAAATTATAAGTATCATCGCCAACAACTACAGAAATTACGCTGTCATTGTTCAAAATGTTCGTAGAAATAATAGCCGCTCCAGGAGCCGGTTCTTCGTTGCCTAAAGAATCGGTAACAGTAATGTCGGCATCTACATCGTTGGCCAATATCGGATCAATAATAAAGTTGCGATCGGCATCTGCGGCTACGATATCTAAAGTGTAGTTATATTTGCCAGGCTGAAAATCGATTTTAGCTGCAGATAAACCTTTAACAACTAAATCAACCAACTCAAGAGGTTCTTCGACGATCTCTTCTTCAACTGTTTCGTCATCATCTGCCAATGGAACAATGATTCCGCATTGAATGGTAACTGTGTCGTTATCAGCAAGTTCAACTAGCTTCTCAGAATTTGGCAGCGCAATCATGATACCGCCTTTAAGATCTCCGTCTTCGCATTCAATAATTTTGGCATCAGATAATGGAATCGTAATACTAGAATTAGCTGCAAGGTCGCATTCAGTAATCTCGGCATCAGATGATGAAATCGTAATACTAGAGTTAGCTGCAAGGTCGCATTCAGTAACCTCGGCATCAGATGATGAAATCGTGATATTAGAGTTAGCTGCAAGGTCGCATTCAAAAGTCTCGTCAACATCAACCTCAGGTGCTTCAATAGTCCTCTCAACAGAAATTTCAGTAACATAACCTTCGGTAACAGGAATTTCTGCAACCGGAATTTCGGCAACAGGCATTTCCTCAGCATCAAGTAGTGGAAGCATAATGCCGGCATCAAGATTAGCATCAACATCTTCGGTAACAATTATTTTCTCAGTCTCAAGATTAGCATCAACAACTTCGGTAACAGTTATTTTCCCAGCCTCAAAATTAGCATCAACAACTTCGGCAACAGGCATTTCCTCAGCATCAAGTAGTGGAAGCATAATGCCAGCCTCAAGATTAGCATCAACAACTTCGGCAACAGGCATTTCCTCAGCATCAAGTAGTGGAAGCATAATGCCAGCCTCAAGATTAGCATCAACAACTTCGGCAACAGGCATTTCCTCAGCATCAAGTAGTGGAAGTAGAATTCCAGCCTCAAGATTAGCATCAACAACTTCGGCAACAGGTATTTCCTCAGCATCAAGTAGTGGAAGTAAAACGCCGCCCTCAAGATTAGTATCAACGCTAGATGTTATAGTAGTCTCCACTGTGAAAGCTGAATCTGCTACCATATCTGCAATAATATCGTTTAGATGCTCAATAACAACAGTTGGTTCCACAAAGTTCCCATTTTCGATAATAACTGGTGGTTCTGGAATGACATGAATTATTGTATCAGAATCATCATTAGCTACATCAGCCGAGTCATCATCATCAGCCGCATCAGCAGAATCATCATCAGGCAACATCAGCGGAGTCATCATCATCAACATCAGCGGAGTCATCATCAGGCAACATCAGCGGAGTCATCATCGGCAACATCAGCGGAGTCATCATCGGCAACATCAGCGGAGTCGTCATCGGCAACATCAGCGGAGTCGTCATCGGCAACATCAGCGGAGTCGTCATCGGCAACATCAGCGGAGTCATCATCGGCAACATCAGCGGAGTCATCATCGGCAACATCAGCGGAGTCATCATCATCAGCAGCATCATCATCAGCCGCATCAGCCGAGTCATCATCATCAGCCGCATCAGCATCAGCGGAGTCGTCATCATCAGCCGCATCAGCGAGTCATCATCATCAGCCAACAGCCGAGTCATCATCATCAGCCGCATCAGCCGAGTCATCATCATCAGCCGCATCAGCCGAGTCGTCATCATCAGCCGCATCAGCAGAATCATCATCGGCAACATCAGCGGAGTCGTCATCGGCAACATCAGCGGAATCATCATCAGCTACAACAGCCGAGTCATCATCATCAGCCGCATCAGCCGAGTCATCATCATCAGCCGCATCAGCCGAGTCGTCATCATCAGCCGCATCAGCGAGTCATCATCAGCCGCATCAGCCGAGTCATCATCGGCATCATCAGCGGAGTCATCATCGGCATCATCAGCGGAGTCGTCATCGGCAACATCAGCGAATCATCATCGCAACATCAGCGGAGTCATCATCATCAGCAACATCAGCGGAGTCATCATCGGCAACATCAGCGAGTCATCATCATCAGCAACATCAGCGGAGTCGTCATCATCAGCAACATCAGCGGAGTCATCATCATCAGCCGTATCAGCAGAATCATCATCATCAACATCAGCAGTCATCATCATCATCATCATCAGCCGCATCAGCGGAGTCATCATCATCAACATCAGCGGAGTCGTCATCGGCAACATCAGCGGAGTTATCATCAGTCGCATCAGCCGAGTCGTCATCATCAGCAACATCAGCGGAGTCATCATCATCAGCCGTATCAGCAGTCATCATCGGCAACATCAGCGGAATCATCATCGGCAACATCAGCGGAATCATCATCAGCCGCATCAGCGGAGTCATCATCAGCAACATCAGCGGAGTCATCATCGGCAACATCAGCGGAGTCGTCATCAGGCATCAGCATCATCATCATCATCAGCATCAGCAGATCATCATAGGCAACATCAGCGGAGTCATCATCATCAGCCGAGTCATCATCATCATCATCATCAGCCGCATTAGCAGAATCATCATCGGCAACATCAGCGGAGTCATCATCATCAGCCGCAACAGCCGAGTCATCATCATCAGCTGCATTAGCCGAGTCATCATCATCAGCCATCAGCCGAGTCATCATCATCAGCAACATCAGCAGAATCATCATCGGCAACATCAGCGGAATCATCATCATCAGCACAACAGCCGAGTCATCATCAGCCGCATCAGCAGAATCATCATCGGCAACATCAGCGGAATCATCATCAGCCGCATTAGCCGAGTCGTCATCATCAGCCGCAACAGCCGAGTCGTCATCATCAGCCGCAACAGCCGAGTCATCATCATCAGCCGCAACAGCCGAGTCATCATCATCAGCCGCAAGCCGAGTCGTCATCATCAGCCGCAACAGCCGAGTCATCATCAGCCGCATCAGCCGAGTCATCATCATCAGCCGCATCAGCCGAGTCATCATCATCATCAGCCAGCGAGTCGTCATCATCAGCCGCAACAGCCGAGTCATCATCATCAGCTACATCAGCCGAGTCATCATCATCAGCTGCAACAGCCGAGTCATCATCATCAGCTGCATTAGCCGAGTCGTCATCATCAGCTGCAACAGCCGAGTCGTCATTAGCATTAGTGGAGTCATCAATAGTAGACTCATTAAATTTTAATAGATCTTCTTCCATAGGTTCAATCACCTCTTCAATAATCTCTTTAGTATTAGTATTTGTAGGATCAATCACTTTTTCAACCTCTTTTATTTGGTTATCTTCAATTGCGATATCAGGTGGCAATGCGATGATGGTTTCAACCTCAATTTCTTCAACTTCTTCAACTACAGCTGGTTCAAGAATAATGAGTGGCAACTCAATATCAGGCTCTGGTATGTCAACTGCAATAGATTCAGTAGCAGATTTAGAAACAGATTCAACAACCACTTCAGACATAACTGGAATGGCAGAATTAGATTCATTTTTGGTTTCTATGACATTTTTTTCAGATTCTAATTTCGAATTTTCATCAGCAGAAATTGATAACACTGTAAAACCGGTAGATACCATAGCACCGGCTAAAAATACAGTGGCAAATCTTCTATTTAATTTCATATTGTTCCCCCTAGAAAATAGATAATTATAATTGTTCTTATACTTATTTATATGTAGTAGTATACTAAAAAGGCGTATAAGCTCTAATAAAATGATATTCATGTACCATGTAAAAAATTACTAATTGTGGACTAAATTTAAAAATTTGTGGACAAAGCACAGGGCTGCCCACGTTATTTTAACGGCTGTTGAGTTCGAGAAATTGGGACACTAGTGTTTGAACGATATATAAGTCTGATTTTGGAAAAAAGCAGTGAGTAGAATTATTTAATAATACAATTTGTAAATTATCTGAGCCGAGCATATTTTGATATGAAAATACACCTTTGTAGTTGAGAGTTTCATCTAATTGTGATTGAAAGATGAGCGTGGGGATTTTGAAGGAGGGCAATTTCTTTTTTGTGGCATTGATAAGAGAGTATATGCCAGATATGGGAATAATCCAAGGAATGTATTCGTACCAGGAGCCGTTTTGGATACTATATAGAGGTCGAGATTCGCCTCTATTAAATACGGTAGAAATTTCTTTCTTTTTGGTAACAACGCCAAGGCACATTTTCATTTTGGTAGCAGATAGGCTGATTTTCATTGGTGGGTTTAGTAAAATGATACCGGCGGCATTAATGGTGTCTGCAAAGTCAAGGCAAAACAGAGCGCCCATAGAGTGACCCATAAGATAAACGTTTTTGTATTGTTGGTGCATTTTGTAAATTTCGGATTGGGCGCAGCTTTTCCAGTGGAGTTTATTGCTATGGCTAAAGTCTTTGCAGCTGCCGCCATGGCCAGGCAATAATGGAGCGTGAACATCCAAGCCGAGAGATTGGAAAATAGATAAAAATGGGATGAATTGATTGGGGCTGCCAAAGAGACCGTGAAGGCAGAGGATACCGTTATCATTGCCAGTTGTAATATGAATAGGGGGGTGATTTTTATTTCGCATTTTCGATGAACTCCTTAGAATATTTTTTCTTATTATATCACTTTTGATAATTATTATGTGAGTAGTGACGCTTGAATAAGTAAAGATAGACATGCTATAATTGTGAATGGCAATAAAATAACAAATTGATGGAGGAAATTGTATGAGTCGATATACTTATGCAGATTTTTATGTTGCAACAAATGGAAACGATAGCTGGAGTGGAAAGCTGGCGGTTCCAAATGAAGAATTAACAGATGGGCCATTTTTAACTTTGGAAAAAGCAAGACGGGCAGTGAGAATTTTTAAGAAAGGTGTGTATAGAGATATTTATGTTTTGATTAGAGGTGGAGAATATTCGATAAACAGAACGATAAATTTTGTACCGAATGATTCGCATTATCCGGGGTTTAGAATAGTTTATGCTGCGTATCAAGACGAGACTCCAATATTTTCCAGCGATGCTAAGATAGAGGGCTGGACGTTGGCAACAGATGTGGCGGGGTTGCCAGAAAAAGCTGTGGGTAAAGTATATGAGGCAGCAATACCGAAGATGGGCAAGGAGAGATTTTACTGCTTATTTGAAAATGGAAAAATGTTGACGCGAGCGCGATCAAGAAGTTATTTACCGACTGTAAAAGTAAATTGTAAAGATGGGTGGGGCAATATTCATGAGGTTGTAGAAGCGGATAGATCCACTATTCATTATGCCGAGGGATCAATTAAAAATTGGGATAATTTATCGGATATAGAGTTATTTATTCAGCCTAACGTAGGGTTTGTAACAAATTATCTCAGCTTAGAAAGTGTGGATGAAGCAAACTCGATTGCAACGACCGCGATACCTGCAACGTATGGAATGGGAATCGTTCACAAAGGAGCGCAAACGTTTGACGACGGATCCTATAGGGTAGAAAATTGTATAGAAGACCTCGACGCACCTGGTAAATGGGTGATTAATACTAATGTAAAAAAAGTGTATTATTACCCTATAAATGAAGTGCCAGAGAATGTAACTTATCCGTCATTAACAGAGCTTGTGTTTGTGGATGGGCATGAGTTAGGAGGAATTGTAACTGGTCTAGTGTTTGAAGGGATAACATTTACCAGAGGAGATAGAGCGGTGATGCTCGAGAACGATATTACGTTGCAGCATGAGTGGGAATTTTTTAACAAGAGCAATGCGTTGGTAAGATTTAGAAATACTAAAGAGTGTGTTGTGGATGGGTGCAGATTTTGCAACACTGGCTCGAGTGCGATACGATTTGATTTGTATGCGCAGTGTAATATAGTAAAAAATAATTTAATAGATTATGTAGGTGGTTCTGGAATATTGTTTGCAGGATATGGGCCGGGAGTGAAGGATGTAAATAGGTGTAATCGTATCGAAAACAATCATATTCACCACAATGGCCAAAGCTATTACCAGGCGCCAGCAATTATGCTATGGCAAAGCGGAGATAACTTTGTAAAAAATAATTTGATGCACCACATAACCTATGATGCGATTGTGTTAAGTGGAGTGAGACCTTCGTTTTACCATGCAAAAGGATTTTTGCGAGAAATGACAGAAACAATACGAGTAAATGAAGTGGTACAAGATTCGTTGTATGCAGAAGCGAGGACACCGAAGGAAGTTGGAGAGTATTGGGGCAAAACGTTAGGATATGCGTTTACCAAAAATAATATTATAGAAGATAACGAAATGTTTTTGGTGATGCTAAAGCTTTTTGACGGCAATGCTATATACCTGTCTGATGTGGGCAGAAATAATGTGATCAACAGAAACTATATTCACCACTTAAACGGAGTTGGCATGCAGCAGGCAATACGCACTGACGCTTATGTAACTGATACTCCTATTACAAATAATATTGTGTATAACTGCACTGGTGGAGGAATTAATACCAAGCATTATAATAATCATGTGATCAATAATATTATAGCAGATATCAGAGATATAGTTTATTTAAACGATGCGGGCAAAGAGAATCGAATGTTTATTGGATATATTAGTCTGTGGGGAATTTATGAGACTGAAGCTCCGCCAAATGTAGATGTGCAGATTGACCATAATATTATGTATAAAACGTATGCGCATAATCCATTTTATCGTGAAAGCAAGAATAATGTGACAGGTATGATGGAGGAAGTGAATGTGGGAGAAGCGGTAATAGACTATAACGTATATTACGATGTTGAGGCATCTGATAAGGGAGCTGCGGCGCTAGAGAAATACCAAAATTTAGGAGTAGATGAACATAGCATAATTGCGGATCCTAAATTTAGAGATATAGCAACAGGAGATTTTGAGTTATGTCCAGATTCACCAGCATTGAAACTAGGATTTAAAAATATCGATATGTCAGTTATAGGATTGACCGATGAATTTAGCAAAAAATACGATATGCTAGTTAGAGAACAGTTGGGAAATGACTATGATGATTTTGGGGTGCTTGAAAAATTATGTGTAGATAAGAATAAAAAAACTGTTGAACAAGAAAGCGATTTTAATACAGTATTCGGAACAGATTTTTAGAAGAATACTTTAGTGGGTAGCAGCTAAGATATAATATAAGATGATGGGGAGAGAAAAATATATGATTAATAAGAAGTTTGATGTCGCGGTAGTAGGTGGAGGTTTGAGTGGAATTTGTGCGGCTATCGCTGCCGCAAGAGGTGGTGTGTCAGTAGCATTGATTCAAGATAGGCCTGTTTTGGGGGGAAATGCAAGTTCTGAAATTAGAATGCATATATGCGGAGCAAGCCGAGGCGGCGGCAGAAAAAATGATAGAGAAACTGGAATAATAGAAGAAATATTACTAGAGCATAAGAAGCGAAATCAGTTTAATTCATATGCCATATTTGATATGATATTGTGGGAAAAAGTAACGCAGGAGCCAAATATTACGTTATTTTTGAATACACATGTAAAAGCAATAACAATAGATAACTGGAGTATTAGTAGTGTAATTGCTTTTCAGTTAACAACAGAAAAAAGCATTAATATAGCAGCAAAGATATTTGTAGATGCGACAGGAGACGCGATGGTTGCGGCACTTGCGGGAGCCAAATATATGATAGGGCAAGAAGCTCAAGAAACTTTTAATGAGAAATACGCACCGCAAAAAGCTGATGAATATACTATGGGGAGCTCGCTGTTGTTTAAATCGGTTGATAGAGGAGAAAAAGTTGAGTTTATAAAACCGGTATGGGCAAATACGTATACAGAAGAAGATCTGGCATTGCGAAAACATGATGATGTTAAATCGGGATATTGGTGGATTGAGCTGGGAGGCGCGGCGCAAAAGGTAATAGAAGATGCGGAAGAAATCAGAGACAATCTATTAAAAGCGGTCTATGGAGTGTGGGATCATATCAAAAACGGAGGAGATCATGGTGCCGATAATTTGGACTTAGACTGGGTGGGATTTTTGCCTGGAAAACGTGAATCTAGACGAGTGGTAGGAGATTACATTTTGATAGAAAATGATTGTGTGACAGGAAAAATATTTGATGATGCTATTGCCTATGGTGGATGGAGTTTGGACATGCATGTTATGGGTGGATTTGAAAAGAGTGAGAACCCACCAAATGTAGGAATTCATTTACAAGACAATTATACTATACCGTATAGATGTATATATTCTAAAAATATATTTAACTTGTTTGTAGGAGGCAGAGCAATCAGCGCATCACACGTGGCATTTAGTTCGACGCGAGTTATGGGAACCTGTGCTGTGGTAGGGCAAGCAATTGGAACAGCAGCTGCGATGTGTATCAAAGATGAAGTATTGCCGAAAAACATAAGGAGTGTAGCAAAGTTGCAGCAGCAGTTGCTAAAAGATGATTGTTATTTACCATATTTTAAAAATACTGATATGCTAGATAAGGCATTAAATTCTATGATATATTGTTCGAGTGAATTGGAAGGATATGAGGCAACAAATGTAATAAATGGAGTAGCAAGACCGTTTAATGGAAAATCTAATTGTTGGAAATCTGAGTCATTAAGAACGTCGCAATGGATAGAACTAGACTTGAGCTCAAAGGTAAAAATACAAGAAGTTCAGTTAAAGTTGGATTCAAATTTAGAAAAAGAGATAACAATTTCGATGTTTGAGAAAATGTTGGCTAAGCAAGAAAAAGGCGTACCAGCAACATTGCTGAAAGACTTTAAAGTAATGTGTTACAATGATAATGATGTTGTGCATGAGTGGAAAGTGACAGGAAACTATCAAAGAGTAGTAAATCTAAAGGTGGGCAAAAAAATTACATGTACAACAATCAGAGTGGAATGCTACGCATCAAATGGAGCAGAAAGCGCAACAATATTTGAAATTAGAGTATATTAAAAAGGCCCCCTAATTATAGGGGGTTTTATTTATTCAGCAATAACGGTTTCGCCATTTGCAACTGCAATAGAAGAATCGAATATGCCCATCACCGCCTCAACAGCTTCTGTTGGAGTGCTTCCTTGATATAGCATTGGGTGATATAAATCATTGGCATTGATAGCGGAGATCTGAGATCTGTTGTTGAGAACCATAATGCCTGGCTCTTTAGTTTTTGCCATTGTCTCTTCAACGGCGCGTTCATCTCGGAATAATTTATAGTCTTCCATCATCCAATCATCTTCGGCATCGTATCCTGGAGGCTCAGAAGCCCAAATGTCCAAAGCAAATGCGATATCGGCGGCTTGTTCGGGAGTGTATGTATTAGGGATAAACCAACCAGCACCAGTTCCGGTTACTACATAGTCTTCAGCAGCGGGACCTTTTGGAAAAATAACCATTCCGTAATCGTCTTCCATATCTTGGAATAATAGGAGTTTTTCTTTATCGTGAGCAATCATAGCGATTTGGCCAGTAATAAATAGTTGCTCATGACCATTCCAATGGCTGGGAGAAACAGTATAATCTTGCTTTAAATAATTATCTGCCCAAGTAAGTGCCTCGATATTTTCGGGAGTGTTTAGCGTATTGATAAATTTGCCGCTTGAATCTCTAGAAACCATCTGTCCGCCATTTGAGATAATAGCATAATCGTATATTCCGGCGTTTTTATTCATAGCATATGTATCGTTGATGCCATCAGAATCTAAATCGCGGCTTAATATATCAGAAATTTCTTCAAAGGTTTCCCAAGTCCATTCACCAGATGCTTGAAGGTCGTAAGGAAGATCTGGGTCTAATCCAGCGTCTTCGAATAACCGTTTATTATAGAAGATAAAGCTGTTTGGAGTTTGATCTGGAAACACCCCAAAAGTTTGACCATCTCGAGTTAAAAAGTCGGTAACAGCAGAGTCCCACTTCCAGTGATTTAGATCGAGTTCATCAAGAGTAGATAGGTCGTATGCTAAATTATTATTCATAACGGAATTAACAAATCCAGCAGAAACGTGAAAAACTTCTGCCGCTGGATCACCAGCAATCATAGAAGTGGACATCAACTCAAGAGTTGTGTTCCATTTTCCGAGAGCTTTTTCTTCGATAGTGAAATTATGTTTTTCCATCATTTCATGACGATACTCCCAGAGGGCTTCTTCTTGTGCGCTAGCTTTTACTTCGGGTTCGTTTACATCGACCCAAGTTGCAATGGTGACATTAAGGCCGCCAAGATCTCGGACTTCTTCGGGTTTGGTCGCAACGGGAGCGGCAGTAACGGGAGCGGCAGGTGCAGTAACGGTTGATGCGGGCTCGGTAGTAGATGTTGGCTCTTCGGCAGAACTGCAAGCAGCAAGAATTCCGATGGAAAGTGACGTTATAAGTGTAGTACCTAAAATTTTTGTAAATTTCATTGTAAAAACCTCCTATGAACAAATATAATATTTTTGACAAGGCAATAGTAGAAATGAATATTCAAAGAGTAAAATATGTAGCTATTATATATACAACAAACTAAAATTTAGTACAAATCTTCTGATAGATATCATTATATAATAATATATGGAGTATACACAAATTATATGTAAAAGGCAAGTAATTTTTGGCAAAAAAAAGAACCCAGGTTTCGGGGGATGAAACCCAGGTTGAGGGGGGATTTAGCGATGTACCTCACACTTGGTACAATCATAGTATTGCCACAATTTAGAATTATATACAACTAAAATAAAAAAAAATTGTATTGTACAGGCAATATATCTAAAAAAAATAAGATGAATTATACATATATGCTAATAAATAATTTATTTGTTTTATAGACAAGTACTAATTGATTTGATAATATTTAAAAACGAAAAAACGTTTTGTCTAATAATTAAAAAGAAAAAAATATATTTTTGTGAGTTATATTCAAAGTTATTTAGAAAAAATATGAATAAAGTAAATGTTAAAAGCAAACCAAGTTGCGAAATGAAAAATTTCTGATGGTTGACCGGACAGTAAGAGTGATTCGATATATAACGGTTACAAATTAATTTTGGAGGGTAACATAAATATCGTTGTCCGATGGAGAACCGAATTTTGCACTTGATGTAGTTGCTTGAGTTAATAATACTAAAAATTTGTGTATAAATGATGAAGTTAAGTTAATTATAATATGTAGTGAGGTTGTTTGTTGTATTTATTTTAAGAAAGAGGTTGCTATGTGTGATTCCATTTGTTATTATATACATATAAAACCAATATTTGGAGGAGGACATTATGAAACTTAGAAATAAATTATTTGCTTTACTTTTATGCGGAGTTGTGGGATTTGGTTCTGTAACAATAACGCAAGCACAAACAGTAAATTTGCCTGCAGAAGTGGAATTAAACCTCAAAGACTTTGCAACTATATCAGAATTAGCAAACAAATATCCAACCCAGTATTATACATTAGTAAATAGCGATGAAAAAAGAATACGTCGTGTAGAATTTTTAAAAGGGCCTCTTGTTGTGGATGGAGAAGTAACGGTAGATTTGCCAGCAGATATTATAAAAGCATTAAGATTTTTTGATGATATCAGAATGTCTGGAGAGGGATCTGCCAATACCAAAATTACAATCGTAAATCCCAAAGGCGAAACAATGGACTGGAAAGGTGGTTCATATGGAAGCGGTACCAAGACAACCAGATATTTAAAAACGAATACGTTGGCAAATACTACCATAGGCTTAGACAATCCGCTATTAGTCGTTGATGATAATGGGGAGCCGATATATGAAGGCTATAAAATGGTGTTAAAAGGCAATGCAGTGATAAATGAGATGGTTTTATATGCGGAGCAGGGCGTTATCAACGAATACGATATTACTGCGTGGACAGTGATAGGAGAAGATAAGCCAACGTTGGATGTGAAAGTAGATGTTGATATCACAAAAAATCTTAGTATCGAAGGCGAAATAAAATTAGATGAAGACAAATTTAAACGACTACATATAGGAAGCGGGCCGATTTCTAGCTTTGACATGAATAAAAACACATCTACAGTTGATAAGACCAATAGTATCCCAATGTCTAAATATGGATTTTATCCGGGGCGAGGAACAATTAGATTTGGCCCTCATTTAGAAGATATAAAAGCGGGGCAAGCTCCAAAGTTGACTGCCGATGAAGAAAGGGAAGGATATACAGACTATGCATACCTGGAGAAGCTGACTGTATTTGATCAAGATATAGTGGATAAAACCAATAGATTATTTCCATTTACTGGAGATGACTATGTAATGACATTCAATGACTGGCCATCTTGGATGCTAAACGATCCCAACGTGGATTTAAGCGCGGGGACTCCCGCAGTTAAGCATTTTGATGCGGCCGCGGAACTGGCAGCAGAAACGATGAGATTGTTAGACCAAAAATATGCCGATGAAGGGCCGAAATATGTGGAGGTTAAAAACGAGTCTTCGCTTACAAACGAGTGGGAGTATCACAAAACTGAGCCAGATAAGGCCTGGGACTATTTAGCAGATTTTCATAATCAGGTTGCGGATGCGGTAAAGGCGGTAGATGAGACAGTCTTAGTGGGTGGTCCATCAACTGCAAGCATGGGGATAGAGGCCGGAGACTTTAATAAGGCAAGAACGATAATGAAGTTTATGGATGATACCAAAGGTCACCTAGATTTTTATTCGCATCACTTTTATGAGTCGGAGACAGTTGTGTTAAATGATACGGGTAGTAATAATGTAGGATATACCGATGGAAGGTTAGAGGCAATATTTAGTTTATTTGAAAACCATATGTATCTGACTGACAACGAAAAACCGATTGTAATTACGGAGCAGGGGACGTTATATGAGGGAGATGCTGATCGCGACTATTGGATAAAGCTCAAAAATTATAACACATACATGATGACATTTATGAATATGACAGATACGGTAGAAATGATGGTACCATATTTGTATGGAGTGAAAAATTGGTTACCAGATTCTAAGGACACACTATATCTGTATGCAAACGCAAATACTGCATTAAAAAATCCGACACCTATGATGAACTATTTGGATTTGTGGGATGAATATGCAGGGGCATTTGTACCGGTTAAATCCAATCAATATCGAGTGGATACCAATGCAGTTTTGCAGGGAAATAAGCTGTATGTTGCAGTAAATAATATGAATCCGAATCGAGTGAATATTAATTTGGATATCGATACGGGAGACGCAAAAATTGTGGATGTAACTCGCAAACACACATATTTGGAGCTTGGAGAGTTGGTGCATGAAGAAATTCCGGTAGAGGATATTACAAATGTGCCTATGCGCGTGGAAGAGACTAGCATATTTGAAATCACGCTAGATAAGGCACCAGAATTTGAGGAAACGGTGTATCGGAAAACTTATTATGGCGACAAAACTTTGGTGCCTACATCTACCACGCCAGTAACATTCAATTTGGAATGTGATACAGAAGATTTAACCGCAGCAAACCTAAGAATCAATATAGCAAGTGATACGTCTGGATTTAAGGAAGATATGGTGATAAATGTAAATGGATATAGAGTATTGGTAGATTTGGGGCATACGGATCAGCCTGGCAGAATCTATACTTATGTTGATGTTGTAGTGCCAGCAGAATATGTTAAGGCGGAGAATGAAATTAAGATTACGTTGCCAGCCAATCATGGGTATATTGCCAATGTAGAAATGACAAACGACTACGCAGCTGCCGCGCCGGTTTCTGAAGATGTACTAGAGCTTGCCACAGAGACGGCTATCGCTATGTGGACTAGAGATAGAATAGCAGAAGTGCCAACGTCTGGCTCTAATAAAGAAGCCTATGATGGATTAATTTTGGCGATTGAGTATGCCAAAGATGTTTGCGAATTTACATTAGCAACAGAAAAGGAAATTACAAAGGCGAGCGAAGCGCTTGCGAGAATGGTAGAATTAGCCGAAAGAACGCTAATAGCAAATTTTAAATAGATTATAAAAATAAAGGGTCGATTTGGAATAACAACCAAGTTGGCCTTTTTTCGTTGTTTATTACAGTAACTTGTGCTATGATGGATAAAAAAAAATAAGGTGAGGTTATAGTTATGAACATAGTACTTTTAGAACCAGAAATTCCGCATAATACAGGTGCAATAGCAAGGACATGCGCAGCAACAGGGGCAGCCTTGCATTTGATAGAGCCGTTGGGATTTAAGCTAGATGAAAAGCATGTGCGGCGTGCGGGGCTGGATTATTGGGACAAATTAAATATAAAAAGATATTGTAACTTTGCAGAATTTTTAGTGCAAAATGATTTTCCGAAAATATATATGGCAACGACAAAAGCAAAGCAAAAATATAGTGACGTATTATATGAAGCAGATGCGTGGATAATGTTTGGAAAAGAGAGTGGAGGCATTCCGGAAGAAATTTTGCGAGACCATAAAGAAACTGCAATTAGAGTACCAATGCTAAAAGATATCAGATCGTTAAACTTGGCAAACAGTGTGGCGGTAATATTGTATGAAGCGTTAAGGCAACATGAGTTTTTAAATTTAGAAGTTGAAGGAGATCTTCATCAATTGAATTTGTAAAAAATTATAAAAAAGTTTATATATTTATGTATAATTTCGGAATATATGATAAATAATGAAAATTGTGAGTGGATTTTTAGATTTTTACAAATTTTAGGAGACGATTTAATCATGAAGAAAGTTCTTTTAATAGCAGCAATTGCTATAACGATTAACATACCTTCGTTAGGGAACAGTATTTTTCCGGCAGCAATCGGATTTAGTGGAACTGTGGTAGATACTAATGTAAATATCAGAATGAGCCCGAATTTGAATGCCAATATTGTAGATACCGTATCTACTAGCGATGTAAAAATTTTGGGCCAAAATAATGGCTGGTACCAAATTGTATTTGCAGAAGATGTGGCCTGGGTTAGTTCGACATATGTGGATACTGACTATGCGGAATATATTCCTAATACATTTACAAAGGGAGAGCAAATTATAAATTATGGCCTAAACTTCATTGGAACACCATATGTTTGGGGTGGAAACAGCCTTACAAGAGGCGTTGATTGCTCTGGATTTACAAAGGGAGTATATGGGGCTTTTGATATAGAGATCAGCCGTATTTCGTATCAGCAAGCAAATGACGGTGATTATGTAGAAAAGAGCGATTTAGAAACTGGAGATCTTGTATTCTTCGATACGAGTGGGATTAACAATGGAAACATATCTCATGTTGGAATTTATATGGATAAAGGTAAATTTATCCATTCTGACGGAACAAAAGGCGTTATGGTTAGCAGCTTAAGTAGTCCGTATTATTCTCAAAATTATGTTAAAAGTGTTAGGGTAATTCATTAATTGACCCCTTGCAAAATTAAAAATGTTTGATAGTATTAAACTGTTACTATTTTAATTTTGGAGGGACTTATGAATTTTAGTTATTATATGCCAACGAAAATATTTTTTGGACCGGATTCATTAGACAATTTAGCGCAGCTGGCGTTGCCGGAGGGAAAGGCTCTAATTGTTACTGGCGGAACTTCAACTACTAGGCTAGGATATGTGGATAGGGTTAAAAATCTTTTGCAAGAGGCAGGAAGAGAGTCGATAGTATACGACAAAGTACAGCCAAACCCAACAGTTGAGTCTGTGAGAGAAGCCTCAAAAATAGCACGCGAGAATCAATGTGGATTTATTGTGGGGCTTGGAGGAGGGTCTTCTTTAGATGCGGCGAAGGCAGTTGCAATTATGTGTACAAACGATGGAGATTTGTGGGACTATATTGGAAGCGGCACAGGCCTTGGAAATCCTATGAAAGAAATGCCATTACCTATGATAGCGATAACAACAACTGCAGGCACAGGAACAGAAGCCGACCCTTGGATGGTCATTACAAATGGCAAGGAAAAAATTGGATTTGGAGATTTTGATAAAACATTTCCGTTATATTCCATAGTGGATCCAAAACTGATGGTTTCTATTCCGGCACATTTAACAGCATATCAAGGGTTCGATGCGCTATTTCATTCGTTGGAAGGATATATAGCAAATACGGCTAATGTGATGAGTGATTTATTTGCGCTTGAGTCAATTAAATTGGTGGGCAAATATCTTCCTATTGCAGTGAAAAATCCAGAGGACATAGAAGCTCGCGGATACGTTGCTCTTGCTAATACCTATGCGGGGTTTGTAGAAAGTTTATCATCTTGTACGTCGGAGCATTCAATAGAGCACGCTCTTTCGGGGTTCCATCATGCCTTACCTCATGGGGCAGGGTTGATAATGGTATCATTAGCATATTTTGAATTTTTCAATAAAGTTGTTCCAGATAGAATGATAGATATGGCAAAAGCACTTGGAAATGAAAATGGCGATATTGTGGAAGCGCTTGCTAGCCTGCAAAAGGCTTGTGGAGTAGATAATTTAAAAATGAGTGAATTTGGTATTGTAAAAGAGTTGTTTGCAGAGTATGCAAAGCATGCGCAAGAGGATATGCCAGGTCTTTTTGCAACTGATAGGTGTCAATTAACAACAGAAGATATAATCGAAATATTAGAAAAGTCTTTTAGATAGTAATTTTGGGATACCTTGTTGTGGTATCCTTTTTTTATATAAGAAATCTAGAAAGGAATGAGGATTTATGCGCAAGATTGTTGTTGTGCTATTTACGGTTATATTTATGAATTGCTATTGTTTGGGCATACCAGAAGATGAAGCAGTTGTGAAGGACGCAACTGAAGGAGACATGACAGAAGAAAAAATGAAAAATGCGTTAAAGGGTGAAACTCAAATTGCTAATGTCATTATAAAAAAGGTTCAAATTAATCCGAGAAGGTTATTTACTTTAGATACTGCAACTAATGCTCCATTAACTTTTGAGCTTCCAAATGATACGCAAATCTTTTCGAGAATTTTATATGAAAATTGTGCATTCACTAATTTAAAAAAAGATATGGTATTAATTGTAGAATATGAACAACTAGAAGATGGATTGGTTGCAAAAAATATAGAGGTCCTTAAAGGACTTAGTACCTTAATAGAAGGATTGGCTATTGGAATTGTAAAAGAAGTAAATTTAAAGCAAGGATATATTTTGTTAAGTAATGCGTCCATTGATGACAAAAAATTTGACGAACTTTTAATTTATATAGATCAGTTTACTAAGATACGAACTAGCAAGGATACTACATTATTGAGTAAAAATATATTAAAAACAGGTCAAGAATTGCGTATAATTACAAGTGGATTATTTACTAATTCAAATCCGCCGGAAACGGTAGGGTTAGAAGTTATTTTAATTCTTTTGCAGTAATTTACAATTCTGGAAATAAGTGTATAATAAAGTTGTGAAACTTTTTCGAGAAAGGAGAACAGAGTGGAAGACTTTATTATAAGAGTAGAAAATTTATCGAAAACTTTTGAAGACGGTATACCGGTTTTAAGTGACGTAAACATCAACATAAGAAAAAATGAATTTGTTACTTTATTAGGACCTAGTGGTTGCGGAAAAACAACATTGCTGAGGATTTTGGGAGGATTTGAAGAGCAAACAGCAGGCGATGTTTATTTTGAAAACATATTGGTTAAGGGCATCCCTCCATACAAAAGAAAGCTTAATACTGTATTTCAAAAATACGCCTTGTTTCCACATATGAATGTTTCAGAAAATATAGCATTTGGTCTCAATATTAAGAAAATAGATAAGGCTATTATTCAGCAAAAAGTAACAGAAATGTTGCAGTTAGTAAATTTGCAAGGATTTGAAGCTCGAAAAGTTAATTCGTTAAGTGGCGGGCAGCAGCAAAGGGTGGCTATTGCACGTGCGTTGGTAAATGAACCCGAAGTATTGCTACTGGATGAGCCTTTGGGAGCATTAGATTTGAAGCTTAGAAAAGGTATGCAAATTGAATTGAAGAAAATTCAGAAAAAGCTAGGCATCACATTTATTTTGGTAACGCACGATCAAGAGGAAGCGCTAACTATGTCTGATACCGTCATTGTTTTTAAGGGAGGAAAAATTCAGCAAATTGGATCTCCTGCAGATATATATAATGAGCCAGAAAATGCTTTTGTGGCAGATTTTATTGGAGAGAGTAATATATTAGAGGGGGTTATGATAAGAGATTATTTGGTGAAATTTGATGATATAGAATTTGAATGTGTTGATGCAGGTTTTGGAAATAACGTTGCTGTGGATGTGGTAATTAGACCCGAAGATTTTCGAATTTTTGTAGATGATACTGGAAGGTTGGCGGGTAATGTTGTTGGAGTTACATTTAGAGGTGTACATTATGAAATGGAAATTGAGTCTGGAGACAGGGTATTTGTAGCGCACTCCACAAAAATGTTTCCTGTTGGAGCAAGTGTAAGCTTGGACTTAGAACCGGAGGATATTCATATTATGTGTAAGGAGGGTCAAAATGAATACTAAAAAATATTTGATTGCCCCGTATGTAATATGGAGTTTTATATTTGTTATGATTCCTCTGATTTTGCTAATTGTGTATAGTTTTACAGAGCAAGTAGATGGTAAGTTTATTTTCAGTTTGGATAGTTATGCTAAATTTTTGGATCCGCTATATGTAGACATGTTGCTAAGATCGTTTAGATTGGCTTTTATTACAACTATCGTGTGTTTTGTTGCAGCGTATCCGTTGGCGGTGATTTTAAATTCAAAAGAGTTTTCGAATAAAACCATAATACTTATTTTGATTGTTTTACCAATGTGGATGAACTCGCTGATGCGAACATATGCTTGGATGATATTGCTAGAAAATAAAGGCGTAGTAAATACTATTTTGAATTTTTTGGGAATACCAACGCAACAATTTTTATATGGAGAAAGCGCGATAATTTTTGGGATGATCTACAACTTTTTTCCATTTATGATTTTGCCTATATATAATTCGATTTCTAAAATTGATAATGCGCTTATAGAGGCATCGTATGACCTTGGTGCAAATAAATTTGTAACATTTAAGCGAGTGATATTGCCGTTGTCGATGCCAGGAGTAATTACGGGCGTGATCATGGTATTTATGCCGTCGCTGACAACTTTTATGATCACTAGATTGCTAGGTGGTGGGCAGGTAGTTTTGATTGGAAACATGATAGAAGAACAATTTACAAGAACTAATAACTGGGGATTTGGCTCTGCATTATCTATGATTTTGATGGCAATCATACTAGTTTCGATTGTATTTTTCTCTAAGAATGAATCGCTGGACAAGGGGGGACTAGTATAATGAATAATGAAAAAAAATATGTAGGCGCAATTATGACTGTTCTATACGCACCTACTGTTGCTTTGATAGCATTGGCGGCTAATTCAGCTAGAAAGAACTCTTCAAAGAATAGAGGGGAGCGTAGATAGTGAATAATTTGAAAAGAATTTATCTGGGGATAATCATAGCGATTTTATACGCACCGATTTTGGTGTTGATAGCCTTTTCATTTAATTCATCAAAAACGACAAGTTGGCAAGGCTTTACTTTAGACTGGTATACACAGATTATGCAAAATTCTAGCCTTCAATCTGCATTGAAATATACCTTGATTGTCGCATTAGTTTCGTCTATAATTTCAACGATAATAGGAATTATGGCAGCGATAGTAATCAATAAGCTTCGGGGGGTAAAGCGAAGACTCATAATGGCAGTAACGTATATTCCGCTATTGAGTCCAGATATCGTAATTGGTATTTCGCTGATGATGCTATATTCGACACTGCAAATACCGTTTGGGTTAACAACACTAATACTGTCGCATATTACGTTTAGTACGCCATATGTAATATTGTCGATAATGCCTAGGCTTATGCAGTTAAATCCAAATATGTATGAAGCAGCGCTAGATGTGGGGGCAACGCCGTTTTATGCCTTTAGAAAAGTAATTTTGCCAGACATTATGCCTGGGGTTATTGCAGGCGCGTTTATTGCGTTTACGATGTCGATCGACGATTTTGTAGTAAGCTTTTTTAATACAGCATCGGGAGTAAATACGCTTTCCATTCAAATTTATTCTATGGCAAGGCGTGGGGTGAGTCCAGAAATTAATGCGGTATCAACATTGATTTTCTTGGTAATTGTAACAATTTTAACAATCACAAATATTAAGGCAAGTAGAAAAGTAAGATTAGAGGGGGGTCAAAAGTATTGAAAAAATTTAGTATTTTGTTATCTTTGGGGTTAATGCTAGCTTTGGCTGGATGCAGTGGAGAAGCTGCAGAAGTAGTTAAAGTTTATAATTGGGGCGATTATATTGATGAAAGTACCAATCGAATGTTTGAAGAAGAAACGGGCATTAAGGTGATATATGAGGTGTTTCCAACAAATGAAGAGATGTACGCAAAAGTAGCGAATGGAAATGCGGCATATGACGTGATTATCCCTTCTGACTATATGATCGAAAAAATGATAAATGAAGACTTGCTTGCAAAGATAGACAAAACACAGATTTCAAACTACGATTTGATAGATAGAGAATTTATAGATTTACCCTATGATCCAAACAATGAATATTCTGTGCCATACAGCTGGGGAACTATGGGAATCGTATATAATCCAACTATGATAGATGGAGAAATTGATCAGTGGGCAGATATGTGGGATCCCAAATACAAAAATCAAATTTTTATGTATGACAGCGAGCGAGATTCGATTATGGTGGCGCTTAAGATGTTGGGATATTCTATGAACACAAGAGATTTGGGAGAGCTAGAAGAAGCTAAACAAGCGCTGGTAGAACAGAAAGAATTGGTTTTAGCATATGTGGGAGATGAAGGAAAAGGCAAGATGGTTAATGGAGAAGCTGCGATGATGTTGGCCTGGGCAGGAGACGCAGAAATAATGAGAGTAGATAATGCCGATCTTGAGTATATAATTCCGAAAGAAGGTACAAACTATTTTGTGGATGCAATGGTGGTGCCTAAAAACGGTGAAAATTATGATAATGCTCTAAAATATATCGATTTTATGTGTCGTCCTGATGTCGCAGCAATTAATATGGAATATATTGGATATTCGACGCCTATTTCTGAGGCCCGCGCTCTACTTCCAGACGAGATGAAGAATAGCGAAATTGCTTATCCAGATTTAAGTGAATTAAATCTAGAAATGTTTAATGATCCATCTGACATTCTTGAGGTATATTCGAGAATTTGGACAGAAGTGAAAGCTGCAAGCAAATAAGAGAAATAGAAGGAGGTACAAATGAATAAAGAATATCTTGTAGAACAAGACGATACTAATGATTCAACGGATATGATGCCACACTTAAGCCAAACTTTTGATGAAAATCCTAGTGCGTGGACATCGTTTATATTGGGAATAGTTGCAAGTGTCGCATGGTTAATTCCTATAGCCGGGATACCAATTACTATTGTAGGAACAGTATTTGGTGCGATCAGTCAAAAAGATCCAAGAGATCGTGGCGTGGGAATTGCGGGGCTTGTGATCAATATTGTATTTATGGTATTTAGTGTAATTCAGTCTATAGTTTTGGTGTGGTTATACATCAAAAAGAAACAGCAAAGTAAATGAAATTTTTTGGAGCTATGGTATGTGTTGCTGTAGCTCTTTATACTACTACATGGTTTAGGGAGGGAGATATTTTGATGCCAATTATTGGAATACCGTTAGCGACGATGACTACACCGACAAAAGAATCATATTACTTAAGCACAGAATATATACAAGCAATAGAAAAGATAGGAGCGTTTGTTGTACTATTGCCACATACTACAGATCAGGATAAAATTGTGAGACAAGTTAGCCATTGCGATGGATTTTTAATGCCAGGAGGGGATGATGTGACGCCTCATCTATATGGCGAAGAGCCGTTGATAAAATTGGGACAATGTGATGAAAAAGTGGATGAATACCATTTGCGTATAACAAAAGAAATAGTTGAACAAGATAAGCCGTTTCTTGGAATTTGCAGAGGGGCTCAAGTTTTAAATATAGCACTTGGAGGAAGCGTATATCAAGACGTAAGCTACCATAGTGAGAACGTATTGTTGCATAGACAATCAGGGAAAAGACACGACTTGTGCCATAAAGTATATTTTCAAAAGGGAAGTAAGCTTTATAAACTTTTTGGAGAAAACATGTTGGTCAATAGCTTCCACCACCAATCTATCTCTACTCTAAGCCCCAAACTTATGATAAGCGCAGTAGCATCAGACGGAATAGTAGAGGCGGTAGAAAGTTTAACCTCAAAATTTTGTATTGGAGTGCAATGGCACCCAGAAATTATGGTATATAATCATAGTATAATGAACAAATTATTTGAAGCCTTGATAGATAGCTGCTTAGATCATTGATAATTTTTCGACAACGACTTGTTTACTAAGTTCCTCGACTTGTGCTGGATCTACAAAGCCAGTTGCTTCGCTGAGTGCATTAGAAGTTCCGCTTGCACTAGCAAGTTTTATAATCTGCGCTATTGGAAGTCCTCTATTTAGACCTGCCGCAAAGCCTGCAATCATAGAGTCACCACATCCAACAGAGTTTACGGTTTTAACAGCTGGGATAACGATATTGTAAAGTTGATTTTCATATGCTACAACGCTACCGTCTTTGCCCATAGAAATAACCACCAGCTCAATGCCTTTGTCAAAGAGGTTTTTGGCAGCGGAAATAGCTTCCTCTGTGGAGATACTTGTTTTGTCTAAAAGGTAGGCAAGCTCGTCGGTGTTAGGTTTAATCATAGTAGGCTTTATATCTGAATCTAAAGCAGATTTTAAATAGTCTTTGCTAGTATCGAGAAGTACCTTCTTGCCCTTGGCCTTGGCAATAGCAACAAGCTCGTTATAAATTGCAGGTGAAGAGCCGGTGGGTACGCTTCCCGATATAGCAACAATATTGCATTTATCAACCAGCTTGGAATACATATCTTTAAATCTTTCTTCGTCTGCAGCAGTAACAGTAATGCCACCTTCGAGCACTTCGGTTTGAACGCCGGTAGCTTTGTCATACATATTGATGCAAGTACGACTTTCGCCATCCACATAGCAGAATTCAGCTTCAATGCCTAGTTTTTTGATCTCATTTTCTATATACTGTCCAGAAAATCCACCAACAAAACCAGTGGCAATAACAGGCTCGCCCAATAAATGACAGACTCTAGCGACGTTGAGTCCTTTTCCTCCAGCACTAGCTTGGGTGCTTGTTGTACGGTTTACTTCACCAACCTGAAACTTGTCGATAACATATCTTTTGTCAATTGCCGCGTTTAGTGTTACTGTTAAAATCATAAATATGACCTCCAATTAAAAGTTATAGTGTGTACATTCTAATATAAAGCTACCCAATTTTCAATGTACGAAATAACAAAACTTTTACTATATATAAGAAATGAGTGCAACAAAATAAGGGAGATTGCTATCCCCCTCATAAAAATTATTATTTGAGACCTAACTTAGCTTTGTTTGTATCCACAATTTCTTGTTGCAATGCGACGAGTTGGTCAAAGCCCAGAGCATCGCGTTCTGCAACAAAGTCGGCAAATATCTGATCAAACGTTGCTTCATCTGCTGCACGAATCAGCGCCGGTAAAGTTTCGCCCCATAGAGTTCCCACTTTTAGCGCAATCTTTTCTTCTTCAGAGCCGATAGGAGCAGTGAGCCCGCCGTATTGTGATGCAAAGACAGTATAAGGATACGCCCATTCTTCGAGTTGTGCCAGCGGTTCTTGCGTTGGAGAGCTCCATTGAAGTTGCATAGGGAGATCTTGAAGCATCCAGAAGGTGTCCTCAGCTCCATATTTCCTATCATAGGAAACTCGATCAGACATAAGTAGTTCGGTGACTTCTGGTTTAGTGATATGTTCACCATCTACCACGTCATACATCTCACCTTCTATTCCGAGTTTGATGAGCTTTTGTCCATGCTCACTCATCATATAGCTTAAAAATTGGATGGCACGATCGGGTTCTTCACAATTTTTAGAAATTAAAGTAACGGTCCAACCTTGGATGCCAACGCCAGGAAGCACGTGGTCATCTCCTGCAGAATTCTTTGGCCCATCAATTGCTAAATAAACAGTGTCTGGATCATTTGCAAAAAGAATTTGTTGCTGCGCGGCAAAGTCGGTGCGCTGATATAGCATAGAGAAGTAGCGACCCTGAGCTTGCTTTTCTTCCATTTGCGGCCTGCCATCAATAAATACATCATTGGCTATTAAACCATCTCTCCAAGCCTGATTGAGAGTTTTCAACCAAATAATATATTCTGGATCTGTAGTTCTATCATATAATTTTCCGTCTTTCTCAAATGGAATAGCCAAGAAGTCTTGCAGCCATACATCTAAAGATGTGTTCCCAACTGAGCTAAATCCATTGGCACCAAAAGGAATAAGAGGTTGCCCATTCACTTCGGGGAACATTTCTTGTGCCGCACTAAGCGCATCCAAAAAGCCCTCTGGAGTGGACATATCAGGGCTGCCAAGAGCTTCGTACATATCCTTTCGTACTGCAAAGATTGGGTTTGCTGCAATGTTATCGTACATCTCATAGTCTTCTGGTGTATAGGATGAATTTGGATATTGGTATAAATGCCCATCTGCACTAGTATACCAGCCCACTCTAGAATCATTAGTAACTTCAAAGAAATATGGGTCATACATTTGTGCAAGCTCATCTAACGCATAGACCATCTCGGCGTCTATAATCTCTGGAATTTGTCCTTCCCACCAGCCGAGTGTAATAATGTCTGGTAATGTATCAGAAGCAATCATCGTGTTTAATTTTTCTGCTTCGTTGCCAGCTGGAACTACAAAGTTGACTGTAACGCCGGTTTCCTCTGTAATCTTTTGAGAAGTCATATCCTCTCCCCAAGGTGTCGTAAACCAAGAAAAGTTGACATACCAGTCTAATTCTGTGGGTTCATTATTAAAAGTCCAACCAGGGATATCTGCAGAAACGGCATATTCTGGTGCTGTCAATTCTGTACTCGAAGAATCATCAGATCCGCATCCCACAAGCAACGTCATTCCTATCAATCCTAATAAAAATAAATTTTTCTTCATATCTAAATCCTCCTTTTATTCTTTAACAGCTCCGATAAGCATTCCTTTAACAAAATATTTTTGCAAGAAAGGGTATACACAAATTATAGGGAACGTCGTGATAACCATAGTAGACAATTTGATTGCAAGGGAAGTTGTAGTTTTGACGACATTTGTGGCAGAAGCGACCATTTGATTTGAGCCAGATTCGGCAACTATGCGATATAAGAACGTTTGGACAGGTTGCAAGTCGGCATCATTTATATAAATTACTCCCGAAAAGTAGTCATTCCAGTGATAGACACCAGTAAATAATGCGATGGTTGCAAGGACTGGCTTCGATAAAGGCAATATGATTCTAAAGAAGATGACAAGGTCGTTGGCACCATCTATAGATGACGACTCCTCTAGTGCGCTTGGAATTTCTTTGAAGAAGTTTACGAAAATTATTAAGTTAAAAAAGTTGAATAACGATGGCCAAATATATATCCAAAAGCTATCTAATAGCCCCAAATTTTTATATAGCAAGAACGCTGGTATTAAGCCCCCGCTAAAAAACATTGTGACTGTACCCATAGCTATGTAGAACTTGCGTCCTATTAAATTACTCTTAGAAAGTGGGTAGGCAACCATTGCAGTAAAAAGCACATTTGTCACTGTGCCAACCAGAGTTCTTGCAATGGTGACGCCAAATGACTTCATAAGCCCAGTGTTTGCAAATACCGCTGTATAGTTTTCAATGGTAAATTTGCGTGGCCACCAAAATATGCCCCCTAACATGGCATCTGCGCCCTCGTTAAATGAGTTAACTAGGATATACCAAATTGGATATAGCGTGATAAAACAGATGAATAACATTAAAACATTGTTTACGCAGTCAAATACAATTTCACCATTGGTTCGATTTGATCGTCTCATACTTTCCCTCCTTTTTTAGAATAATGAACGCCCTTGTAATTTTTTTGTCGTAAAGTTAGCGATAATTAATAAAATCATAGCAATAACAGATTTGAACAATCCGATAGCAGTTGCATAAGAATATCTTCCCGCACGCATACCCATTTCATAAACATAAGTGTCGATCACCTGGCTAGCATCTGCGTTTAGTACATTGCCTAGTAAGAAAATTTGGTCAAAATTGGAATTTAACATTCCGGCCACTGCTAAGATGAACATCACCGCGATAGTGCCTTTGATTGCAGGAACAGTAATGTGCCATATTTTTTGAATCTTGGTTGCGCCATCGATCGAAGCTGCCTCATACATTTGTTGATCGATTCCAGATATGGCTGCCAAATATATAATTGCAGACCAACCCAGCTCCTTCCAAGTATCAGAAATTATAGTGAGTCCCCAAAAATACTTCGGATCCGCCAAAAATGCGATCGGAGCATCTATGATTCCAATTGCAACGAGAATTTCGTTGATCATCCCAGTCTCAGAAAGCCAAGTGATCAATAGTCCTCCAAGCACCACCCACGAAATAAAGTGTGGCAAATATGAAATCGTTTGAATAGATTTTTTATAGCGTGCATTTTTAACTTCATTCAAAAGTATTGCAAAAATAATAGGTAGCGGAAAGCCTATCAATAATTTGAGTAAGCTGATTCCTAACGTGTTTGTCATAACGTTAAAAAACTTGGGATCAGTAAAAAACTCTATAAAATGCTCGAATCCCACCCAATCGGCTTCCCATATTGATCGTGTAATTTTATAATCTTTAAACGCTATCACAATTCCTGACATAGGTATGTAATTAAAAATGAACATCCATAAAATTCCAGGAAGCACCATTAGCTGCAAATATTTCTGCCCCCATAATTTTTTTAGTAAACTTTTTTTTGATGATTTCTCCATAAACTCCCTCCTTCGTTTATATAATTTATATATATTTATATTATATAATACAAAATTAAATTTTGTGAAGTGAAATATTTGCTTTTTTAGTATTAAATTTTTACTAATCTTATTTAAATAGCAATAAAAAAATGGCCAAGAATAATCCGGCCATCAAAATTTATAATTAGACAAAACTGTGCGCTGCGTTAACCATAGCCTGAATATTAGCCAAAGGAATGTTGGGTGCAAGATCGCAACCTGGCATCAACAAAAATCCTCCGCTTCGTCCAGCAACTTTGGCGCGCCCGAGGCAATGCTCAAACACTTCGTCGGCAGTTTTAATTTGTAACACATCATAAGGATTCATGTCTCCACAAATAGCGTAATTTCCTCTAGTTAACGGAAGCGCTTCTTCCAAATTGAGAGTATCCACAGAGAAAGCTGCGATTCCAGAATCCAAAAGAGGTTTGATTCGAGCCCTGGTATTGCCACAAATATGCAACAAATATTTAACGTTTAACTTATTCAATGCTGCAACCATTCCAGTAACAGAAGGCAGAGCATATTCCTCAAACATTCCAGGGCTAATCATGTCTCCAGAAGAAACAGGGTCCCCAACCATAATAACATCAGCGCCATATTCAACCAAGAGTTGGGCAAATCTAGCAATCAATTGTGTTGAAAATTCTATAATTGCCACTGCGCTATCTTCGTCATCATATGCTTGCGTCAAGAAGTTTTGGACACCCACCATCATTCCAGCAACGGTGAATGGCCCCCAAGATACTCCAACAATAACTCGCTCGTCGCGGGGGTAGGGGGGGGGGGGGGGGTAATGTTTTTTGAGTAACGGAATCAACTTCAAGCCAGCAACAAACTCATCATCCGCCAAAGCCTGATTAATAAGTTCATCTACTGAAAAATTTTTGATCTCATCCAAAGTTTTTAGCGGGGGTTTGCTAATCTCAAATGCTTCTCCAACTTTGTCATACTGGATTTCGCCTCCCATATATTTCAAAAAGAAATTCGATATATGAGCATTTGCGCATACATTATCAACTGCAAATTCATCAAAAGCTTTTATAACATGAGAAGCTCCAAAATCTGCTGCATTGAGGAGATCCTTGTGCGAGATTTGATCGCGCTTGACAATCCAAGTGTATCCATCCAGAATTGCAACAGGCAATCGGGGTGTTTCCTCAAAATTCAGTGCCCCCAAAAAAATTTCCTTACCGGTCATATCGTTCCCTCCTAATATTATCTTGCATATATTATAGCTCGATTAGCACCCAAAACATTATAAATTTTAACTATAAACTTAAAATATTTACTGTACATGACCATAAAAATTAAAAACTTAGCGCTTCGATGCCTGGCTAACTAGTTTAATAACCATCAAACATGCTACAACAGTTAACGCCTGAACAGTTAAAGTTTTGTAGAACTTGCGTTTGAGAGCAGATTTGTTAATAGGTTGTTTAATAACTTTGGCAATTTTGAGTTCGCCAGCCAAATCGGAGTCGATATGTTCGGCTCTGAATACTGAAATCGCAAGGTCAGCAGGGGGTTCGACAAAATCCAAAATGGCATTATCTTCCAGAAGGTGAGCGTCGACAAACTCTTCAAAAGCAGTTACATCAATGGCTCTGTCATCAAATTTATCAGCATCATCAGAAGCATCATCATGATAAGCCGCGGTAGTTGCCGAAAATTTACCAGCATTATCAGAAGCATCATCATGATAAGCCGCGGTAGTTGCCGAAAATTCTTTAGCATTTTGGAAATCGGCATGAGGAAGCCACTGAGTATGCTGAAGATTCTCTTAGCACATTATTGAGAACATCGTCATGAAGACCGCGTGTTGCCAAGGAAGGACTTTGTCGCATTATCGGAATCATAGTCATGACAAGCCGGGGTAGTGCCGAAGATTTTTAGGCATTATAGGAAGCATCTTCATGAGAAGTCGCGGTAGTTGCCGAAGATTTATTAGCATTATTGGAAGCATCGTCATGAGAAGCTGCTGTAGTTGTTGAAGATTTATTAGCATTATTGGAAGCATCGTCATGAGAAGCTGCTGTAGTTGTTGAAGATTTATTAGCATTATTGGAAGCATCGTCATGAGAAGCTGCTGTAGTTGTTGAAGATTTATTAGCATTATTGGAAGCATCGTCATGAGAAGCTGCTGTAGTTGTTGAAGATTTATTAGCATTATTGGAAGCATCGTCATGAGAAGCTGCTGTAGTTGTTGAAGATTTATTAGCATTATTGGAAGCATCGTCATGAGGAGCCGCGGTAGTTGCCGAAGTTTTCTTAGCATTATCAGAATCATCTTCATGAGAAGCCGCGGTAGTTGCGGTAGATTTGTGTGCTTCAGCTAGAATGTCATCAATCTTAGAAACAGATTCATCATCATTATCAGAAAGAACATGAATTTCAGAGGTCGATTTAATTGCAGCTGGAGCAGTTTCATCAGCATTATCAGAAGCATCGTCATGAGGAGCCGCGGTAGTTGCCGAAGATTTCTTAGCATTATTGGAAGCATCTTCATGAGAAGCCGTGGTAGTTGCCGAAGATTTTTTAGTATTATCAGAAGCATCATCATGATAAGCCGCGGTAGTTGCCGAAGTTTTCTTAGCATTATCAGAATCATCTTCATGAGAAGCCGTGGTAGTTGCCGAAGATTTTTTAGTATTATCAGAAGCATCATCATGATAAGCCGCGGTAGTTGCCGAAGTTTTCTTAGCATTATCAGAATCATCTTCATGAGAAGCCGCTGTAGTTGCAGAAGATTTCTTAGCATTATCAGAATCATCAGCATGAGAAGCAACTGGAGTTGCCGAAGATTTCTCAGCATTATCAGAAGCATCATCATGAGAAGCAGCGGTAGTTGCCGAAGATTTATTAGCATTATTGGAAGCATCGTCATGAGAAGCTGCTGTAGTTGTTGAAGATTTATTAGCATTATTGGAAGCATCTTCATGAGAAGGCGCGGTAGTTGCCGAAGATTTTTTAGCATTATCAGAAGCATCATCATGATAAGCCGCGGTAGTTGCCGTAGATTTCTTAGCATTATTGGAAGCATCGTCATGAGAAGCCGCGGTAGTTGTTGAAGATTTCTTAGCATCATTGGAAGCATCGTCATGAGAAGCTGCTGTAGTTGTTGAAGATTTCTTAGCATCATTGGAAGCATCGTCATGAGAAGCTGCTGTAGTTGTTGAAGATTTCTTAGCATCATTGGAAGCATCGTCATGAGAAGCTGCTGTAGTTGTTGAAGATTTCTTAGCATCATTGGAAGCATCGTCATGAGAAGCTGCTGTAGTTGTTGAAGATTTCTTAGCATCATTGGAAGCATCGTCATGAGGAGCCGCGGTAGTTGCCGAAGTTTTCTTAGCATTATCAGAAGCGTCGTCATGAGAAGCCGCGGTAGTTGCGGAAGATTTCTTAGCATTATCAGAAGCATCGTCATGAGAAGCTGCTGTAGTTGTTGAAGATTTATTAGCATTATTGGAAGCATCGTCATGAGAAGCTGCTGTAGTTGTTGAAGATTTATTAGCATTATTGGAAGCATCGTCATGAGAAGCTGCTGTAGTTGTTGAAGATTTATTAGCATTATTGGAAGCATCGTCATGAGAAGCTGCTGTAGTTGTTGAAGATTTATTAGCATTATTGGAAGCATCGTCATGAGAAGCTGCTGTAGTTGTTGAAGATTTATTAGCATTATTAGAAGCATCGTCATGAGAAGCCGTAGTAGTTGCCGAAGATTTCTTAGCATTATAGGAAGCATCGTCATGAGAAGCTGCTGTAGTTGTTGAAGATTTATTAGCATTATTGGAAGCATCTTCATGAGAAGCTGTTGTAGTTGCCGAAGATTTCTTAGCATTATTGGAAGCATCTTCATGAGAAGCCGCTGTAGTTGTTGAAGATTTATTAGCATTATTGGAAGCATCGTCATGAGAAGCTGCTGTAGTTGTTGAAGATTTATTAGCATTATTGGAAGCATCGTCATGAGAAGCTGCTGTAGTTGTTGAAGATTTATTAGCATTATTGGAAGCATCGTCATGAGAAGCTGCTGTAGTTGTTGAAGATTTATTAGCATTATTGGAAGCATCGTCATGAGGAGCCGCGGTAGTTGCCGAAGTTTTCTTAGCATTATCAGAAGCGTCGTCATGAGAAGCCGCGGTTGTTGCCGAAGATTTCTTAGCATTATTGGAAGCATCGTCATGAGAAGCCGCGGTAGTTGTTGAAGATTTATTAGCATTATTGGAAGCATCGTCATGAGAAGCTGCTGTAGTTGTTGAAGATTTATTAGCATTATTGGAAGCATCGTCATGAGAAGCTGCTGTAGTTGTTGAAGATTTATTAGCATTATTGGAAGCATCGTCATGAGAAGCTGCTGTAGTTGTTGAAGATTTATTAGCATTATTGGAAGCATCGTCATGAGAAGCTGCTGTAGTTGTTGAAGATTTATTAGCATTATTGGAAGCATCTTCATGAGAAGCTGTTGTAGTTGCCGAAGATTTCGTAGCATTATCAGAAGCATCTTCATGAGAAGCCGCTGTAGTTGTTGAAGATTTATTAGCATTATTGGAAGCATCGTCATGAGAAGCTGCTGTAGTTGTTGAAGATTTATTAGCATTATTGGAAGCATCGTCATGAGAAGCTGCTGTAGTTGTTGAAGATTTATTAGCATTATTGGAAGCATCGTCATGAGAAGCTGCTGTAGTTGTTGAAGATTTATTAGCATTATTAGAAGCATCGTCATGAGAAGCCGCTGGTAGTTGTCGAAGATTTCTTAGCATTATTGGAAGCATCGTCATGAGAAGCTGCTGTAGTTGTTGAAGATTTCTTAGCATTATCAGAAGCATCAGCATGAGAAGCCACTGTAGTTGTTGAAGATTTATTAGCATTATTGGAAGCATCGTCATGAGAAGCTGCTGTAGTTGTTGAAGATTTATTAGCATTATTGGAAGCATCGTCATGAGAAGCTGCTGTAGTTGTTGAAGATTTATTAGCATTATTGGAAGCATCGTCATGAGGAGCCGCGGTAGTTGCCGAAGTTTTCTTAGCATTATCAGAATCATCTTCATGAGAAGCCGCGGGAGTTGCCGAAGATTTCTTAGCATTATAAGAAGCATCGTCATGAGAAGCAGTAGTTGTTGAAGATTTATCCGCAGTATCAGAAGATCCATCAATGAGAAGCCGCGGGTAGTTGCCGAAGATTTCTTAGCATTATTAGAAGCATCGTCATGAGAAGCTGCTGTAGTTGTTGAAGATTTATTAGCATTATTGGAAGCATCGTCATGAGAAGCGGCGGTAGTTGCCGAAGATTTCTTAGCATTATAAGAAGCATCGTCATGAGAAGCGGCGGTAGTTGCCGAAGATGTCTTAGCATTATCAGAAGCATCATCATGATAAGCCGCGGTAGTTGCCGAAGATTTCATAGCATTATCAGAAGCATCATCATGATAAGCCGCGGTAGTTGCCGTAGATTTCTTAGCATTATTAGAAGCATCATTAGCATGAGAAGCCGCGGTAGTTGCGGAAGATTTCTTAGCATTATCAGAATCATCTTCATGAGAAGCCGCGGTAGTTGCGGTAGATTTGTGTGCTTCAGCTAGAATGTCATCAATCTTAGAAGCAGATTCATCATCATTATCAGAAAGAACATGAATTTCAGAGGTCAATTTAATTGCAGCTGGAGCAGTTTCATCAGCATTACCAGAAGCATCTTCATGAGAAGACGCGGTAGTTGCCGAAGATTTATCAGCATTATCAGAAGCATCGTCATGAGAAGCTGCTGTAGTTGTTGAAGATTTATTAGCATTATTGGAAGCATCTTCATGAGAAGCCACTGGAGTTGCCGAAGATTTCTTAGCATTATCAGAATCATCGTCATGAGAAGCCACTGGAGTTGCCGAAGATTTCTTAGCATTATTGGAAGCATCGTCATGAGAAGCCGCTGTAGTTGTTGAAGATTTATCAGCATTATCAGAATCATCGTCATGAGAAGCCGTAGTTGTTGAAGATTCATCAGCATCATTGGAGGCATCATCAGCATGAGAAGCTGCTGTAGTTGTTGAAGATTTATTAGCATTATTGGAAGCATCGTCATGAGAAGCTGCTGTAGTTGTTGAAGATTTATTAGCATTATTGGAAGCATCGTCATGAGGAGCCGCGGTAGTTGCCGAAGTTTTCTTAGCATTATCAGAATCATCGTCATGAGAAGCCGTAGTTGTTGGAGATTTATCAGCATTATCGGAAGCATCGTCATGAGAAGCTGTTGTAGTTGCCGAAGATTTCTTAGCATTATTGGAAGCATCGTCATGAGAAGCTGCTGTAGTTGTTGAAGATTTATTAGCATTATTGGAAGCATCGTCATGAGAAGCTGCTGTAGTTGTTGAAGATTTATTAGCATTATTGGAAGCATCGTCATGAGGAGCCGCGGTAGTTGCCGAAGTTTTCTTAGCATTATCAGAATCATCTTCATGAGAAGCCGCGGTAGTTGCGGTAGATTTGTGTGCTTCAGCTAGAATGTCATCAATCTTAGAAACAGATTCATCATCATTATCAGAAAGAACATGAATTTCAGAGGTCAATTTAATTGCAGCTGGAGCAGTTTCATCAGCATCATCGGAAGCATCATCAGCATGAGAAGCTACTGTAGTTGTTGAAGATTTATTAGCATTATTGGAAGCATCGTCATGAGAAGCTGCTGTAGTTGTTGAAGATTTATTAGCATTATTGGAAGCATCGTCATGAGAAGCTGCTGTAGTTGTTGAAGATTTATTAGCATTATTGGAAGCATCGTCATGAGAAGCTGCTGTAGTTGTTGAAGATTTATTAGCATTATTGGAAGCATCGTCATGAGAAGCTGCTGTAGTTGTTGAAGATTTATTAGCATTATTGGAAGCATCGTCATGAGAAGCTGCTGTAGTTGTTGAAGATTTATTAGCATTATTGGAAGCATCGTCATGAGAAGCTGCTGTAGTTGTTGAAGATTTATTAGCATTATTGGAAGCATCGTCATGAGAAGCTGCTGTAGTTGTTGAAGATTTATTAGCATTATTGGAAGCATCGTCATGAGAAAGCGGTAGTTGCCGAAGATTCTTAGCATTATCAGAAGCATCATCATGAGAAGCCTAGTTGCCGAAGATTTATTAGCATTATCAGATCTCATGAGAAGCTGTAGTTGTTGAAGATTTATTAGCATTATTGGAAGCATCGTCATGAGAAGCTGCTGTAGTTGCCGAAGATTTCTTAGCATTATTGGAAGCATCTTCATGAGAAGCCGTGATAGTTGTTGAAGATTTATCAGCATTATTAGAAGCATCGTCATGAGAAGCCGCGGTAGTTGCGAAGATTTGTGTGCTTCAGCTAGAATGTCATCAATCTTAGAAACAGATTCATCATCATTATCAGAAAGAACATGAATTTCAGAGGTCAATTTAATTGCAGCTGGAGCAGTTTCATCAGCATCATCGGAGGCATCATCAGCATGAGAAGCTACTGAAGTTGTTGAAGATTTATCAGCATTATCAGAAGCATCAGCATGAGAAGCCACTGGAGTTGTTGAAGATTCGTCAGCATCATTGGAGGCATCATCAGCATGAGAAGCCACTGTAGTTGTTGAAGATTCATCAGCATCATCGGAGCATCATCATGAGAAGCTACTGGAGTTGTTGAAGATTCATCAGCATCATCGGAGGCATCATCAGCATGAGAAGCTACTGAAGTTGTTGAAGATTTATCAGCATTATCAGAAGCATCAGCATGAGAAGCCTGGAGTTGTTGAAGATTCGTCAGCATCATCGGAGGCATCATCAGCATGAGAAGCTACTGGAGTTGTTGAAGATTCATCAGCATCATTGGAGGCATCATCAGCATGAGAAGCCTGTAGTTGTTGAAGATTCATCAGCATCATCGGAGGCATCATCAGCATGAGAAGCCACTGTAGTTGTTGAAGATTCATCAGCATCATCGGAGGCATCATTAGCATGAGAAGCTACTGGAGTTGTTGAAGATTTATCAGCATCATCGGAGGCATCATCAGCATGAGAAGCCACTGAAGTTGTTGAAGATTCGTCAGCATCAATATCAGTAATTTCAGGCTCGTAAACTTCATGAACTTCGTATTCAGCGGCAGTTTTGCCAGTGATAGAGATGGCCTCAATTTCTTCGAATGACACGGTTGCAGTGCGTTCTTTTTCTATGAAAGCAGCAGGCGCGACTGTAGATTCAGCTATTTTTGCTTTTTCCTTCAATACCATTTTAATGGAAGAATCTTTTATTCTAACAGCTTTCTGATCGTCGGCTTCATTAGCAATACATAAATCATAATCAACGCATTTGGTGCAAATTGTCAGGTCAAAATATAATTCTTGCCCATTTTTTACTTTTTTAGACACAATATCTTCATCTTGAACACATTTTTTAACAGGCTTATTCTTTTCCAAGACCAAATAATCAAGTCCTTGCTTGTATAAAACTTTATCTGGCTTATTTTCTTTGGTAGAAGTTGCGTGAAGAGCCTGTTCCTGAGCGAAAGCAATAGCGGATGGATCCGCTGTTTCGATAAGAGCAAGACGATGCGCTTCAAATTCCCAATCCTCTTTGGAAGACAGCTTTTTGGTTGCAAAGAATTCTACATTGTAGCTCCTAAGCGTTTCGCAAAATTCAAAGGGTTCAAAATCAAATTCTTTGGATTCATAAATAAATAGATGAGATTTAGCAGCGGTAATGGCAGTGTAAAAAATATTGAAATAATGGCGGATACGATTTTTATTTGTATCTGCACCACTTAATATTTTGGCCCAATCAGCCTTGGCGGAAGACATAATATCATAGCAATAAATATTTTCGTATTCCAAACCACGAATTTCGTTGACCAAAAATAATCTACCAATAGCAATGTTATATTTTTTGGCTAATGTATTCTTAATTTTTTCGCTACCAACAACGATAGCAAAATAGTGTTTATCAGCAATGGAAGCAAAGAGAGCTTTTTGATCTTTCAACTTAACCATATGTGGAAAAGGACCATTTCTGGCACCAACTTCTGTATAATCATAAAAAGTTCTTTCGCAAAAAGACTGTCGGAGATAAGATACTTCGTTAACAAATTCTGACAGTTCTTTAATGGATCTGTAATTTATTTCAGAGAATCCACAATACATATTGTGTGCAAATAGTGCAGAAAATGGTAAATACAGCAGTTGATTGGGGTCGCCAGTCCAAATAATTTTGGTAGAAGATAACCTAGAGATGGCAGCAATCTGTGCCTTGGTAAATTTATGAGCTTCATCGGCAATAATTAAATCGTAATCGGGAACTTTTGAGAGTCGCAAAACTTTCTTTGCAATATCATTAGCATCAAATAAATTCGATTCATCTAAAAAATCTTGATAGGCCTGAGCGAGCTTGTAAACTTGTTCTTTCGCACTGTGACTGAACTTGGAATACGGAAATTTTTTATATTCGTGTAAAGGAAACAGAGTATGATGAATAGAGTAACCTTTGATTATTTCTGAGATTTCGGCAGCTATTTCTGAAATTTCCTTTTTGCTTACGATTTGAAATCCGGTTTGAGCTTTGAGCCAAGTGATAGTGGCAGCAGCAGATTGAATTTGGTCGTTAGATATACCCGCAACTTGTGCTAATGCAGCAGTCGCAGAGGTAAAATCGGCAGTGGCCGCGGGATAATTAGATTGGGCGATCTCTAAAGCAAGCCGAGAAGCAGTGAGATATAAGGTTTGTCCAGCAGTTAATTTTTCTAAAGGAAGAATAGTTTTACCAGTCCCTTTTGCCAAAAAAATTTGATTATTAAGAACCGGAGTAACATCGAGAATAGTGTGAACTTTTTTAATTGTGCGAGTAATAGAATGAGGAGCCAATTTAATATGGTTATAATTAAGTGAACGGGCATCCCTTTCCTGAGCATCATGAGTTACATAACCTAAATATACAATATTTTTTCCAGAAGCATCAAATTTAAATAGGATACGATTGGCCCTATCAAGACGGAATTTAAAGATTTCTTCACTTTTAGATTTTCGAATAGTACGAATATAATAGCTGTTGGGCATATTCCGTAGCTGATAATTGCAGTTGCGCAAATGATTTTCGAATTGTTCTAGCTTGGGAAGAATATCAACATTTTTAGGGACAGTTTTACTAAAGTTTTTTTTAAATTGCATATTAAACTCCTTTTTAATAAGTATAATTTTTATATTATGAAAATAACTAAGCCACATACTCTGGATTATATGTAGAATATATAAAATTAGTTATTTTTTTTTCAAGGGATAATATTAACATACTTTTGAGCAAAATTCAATTATGAGGAAAAATTAGGGTAGTTTTGATTAGAGAGGTTGACACAATAAAAAAAAAGAGTAAAATTAAGAAAGTTAGATGAAAGGAGACTATAATGAAAGAACAATTAGAAAATATAAAAAAATTCAGGCAACAAATGAAATAGAAACGTCAAAAACTGTGAGAGAACTCGAAGATATCAGAGTTAAATATTTAGGAAAAAAAGGAGAATTGACAGCAGTACTGAAAAGTATGAAAAACCTGTCAAAAGAAGAGCGTCCAATTGTAGGACAAGTGGCAAACGAAATTCGCGAGGCATTAGAAGCTGCATTGAAAGACAAGAAAGTTGCACTCGAAAAATTAGAACAAGATCAAAAAATAGCTAATGAAGTGATAGATATTACGCTTCCGGCAAAAAAAGTAGCAATAGGAAAAATGCATCCTCTGGATAAAACGTTAGAAGAGTTGTCTAATATATTTATTGGGATGGGATATGAAATCGTATCTGGGAGAGAAATTGAAAGCGGATATTACAATTTTGATGCATTAAATTTGGGGAAAGAGCATCCGGCGCGTGATGAGCAAGATACGTTCTATATAACAGCAGATACAATGCTAAGGACCGCAACATCGCCAGTGCAAGTTCATACAATGGAGAACCAAAAGCTTCCTATTAGAATGGTAGCGCCAGGAAAAGTGTATCGATCCGATGAAGTGGACGCAACACACTCGCCAATTTTTCACCAAATAGAAGGGTTGGTAATAGATAAAGATATTACCTTTGGAGATCTAAAAGGAGTACTGGCAGAATTTGCGAAAAAATTCTTTGGAGATAAAGTAGAAGTAAAGTTTAGACCACACTATTTTCCGTTTACTGAGCCAAGTGCAGAAGTGGATGTAACATGTGTAATGTGTGGAGGAAAAGGTTGTTCAGTATGTAAAGGAGAAGGATTTATAGAAATTTTAGGATGTGGAATGGTGCATCCAAATGTGTTAGAGATGTCGGGAATTGATAGTAGCAAATATCAAGGATTTGCATTTGGGATGGGAATTGAGAGATTGACGATGTTAAAATATAATATTAATGATATAAGATTATTTTACGAAAATGACGTAAGATTTTTGGATCAATTTTAAGAAATAACGAAATATACAGTTGCGGAAGAAAGCAACAAATTGGAGGAAAACATGAACGTACCAATGTCATGGCTAAAAGAGTATGTAAATATTGACGCAGACATAAAAACTTTTGTTGATAAAATGACTCTTACAGGTTCTAAAGTAGAAAAAGTAGAAGAAAGTGGAAAAGATATTACAAATGTAGTTGTAGGAAAAGTTGTTGCAGAAGAGAAACATCCGGATGCAAAAAGACTGCGCGTCATGAAATGTGATATAGGAGCAGAAGTGATACAAATCGTAACTGCAGCGACAAACTTGCAAGTGGGAGACGTTGTTCCGGTGGCATTAGCAGGGGCAGACCTAGCAAATGGATTAAAAATTAAGAAAAGCAATTTGAGAGGAGTAGAATCTAACGGAATGTTTTGCTCTGTGGAAGAGTTGGGTTTATCCAAAGAGCAGTTTCCGGACGCACCAGATGATGGGATCTATATATTTTTGAATCCAGAAAACATGAAATTGGGAGAAGATGCGAAGCCATACTTTGGATTGGGAGAGCAAGTTGTAGAATACGAAATTACGTCTAATAGATCTGATTGCTTTAGTATTTTGGGAATAGCAACAGAAGTGGCAGCAACCTTCGATACAGCATTTATGTTTCCTAAAATAGAAGTAGCAGAAACGAAAGAAGATGGCACAAAGCTAGCCAAGATTGCGATTGCATCGCCAGAACTGTGTAATAGATATGCAGCAAGAATTATTAAAAACGTAAAAGTAAAGAGTTCTCCGAAGTGGCTACAAGACAAATTGATATCGGCTGGGTTGAGACCGATAAATAATATTGTAGACATCACAAATTTTTTATTGCTAGAGTTTGGGCAACCAATGCATGCGTTTGATTATGATAAGTTGGCAGGGGCAGAAATAAACGTTCGACTAGCGAAGAACGGCGAAGAGATGACAACATTGTTGGGAGATACGATAAAACTGGATGATACAATGTTGATAATCGCAGATGCAGCAAAGCCTGTCGCAGTAGCAGGAGTTATGGGTGGCGAAGATACAAAAGTTACAGAAGAAACAACAACAATATTGTTTGAATGTGCAAACTTCAACGCGTTTTCGGTGCGACAAACTTCCAAAAAACTGGGAATAATGAGTGATGCGTCTAAAAAATATGTAAAAGGCATAGATCCAGAAATAATTTCTTGTGCACTCGACCGTGCGGCACAGCTAATAAATATGACAGAAGCTGGAGATGTGTTAGCAGGAGTTATAGATATTTATCCTGTTCCAAGAGAGCCGATTACAATACCATATGATGTGGAATGGATTAACTCATTTTTGGGCATCAAAATTTCGAAAGCAGAGATGGAAGCAATATTCAGACGAGTGAGATTTGTGGTAAATGCAGATGGAACAGTAACGATTCCGACAACTAGACCGGATGTAACAATGAAAGCAGATTTGGCAGAAGAAGTTGCTAGAATATATGGATATGACAAAATTCCGGTAACATTAGAAAGAGCGACACCAACAGTGGGAGGAAAAACGTACGAGCAAAAAGTAGAAGATAAGATTAAAGAAACGCTTCGAAATTGTGGAGCATATGGAATTCGCACCTATACAATAGAATCGCCAAAAACATTTGATAAATTGGGAATTGACTCGGAGCTAAGAGATGCCGTCGTGATTCAAAACCCATTGGGCGAAGACTTTAGTATAATGCGAACTACCACTGCAAATGCGATGTTAAACGCACTCAGTTTGAATAATAGTAAGCGCAACGAATCTGCCGCGTTATATGAAATTGGGAAAGTTTTTTTTAAGGCAAAAACGGAATTGGAATTGCCTAGTGAAGTAGAAAAAGTGACGGTAGGATTGTATGGACCAGAGGCAGACTTCTTTGATATAAAGGGCATTGCAGAAACGCTTATAAAAGCACTGAATATTAAAGACGCATCGTATGATAGGAACCAAGAATTGGCATTTATGCATCCAGGGAGATGTGCAAACCTGTTGGTAGGAAATAAGATTGTAGGATTTTTGGGTGAAGTGCATCCGGAAGTATTGAAAAGCTATGGATTCAGTCAAAAAGTTTATATAATGGAATTAGATTTGAGAACGTTAATCGATGTTGCGCAAACCGAGCGAGTGTATAAGCCGCTTCCAAAATTTCCAAGTATGACAAGAGACTTAGCAGTGATAGTGAGTCGAGAAGAGTTAGTTGGAGATATGATCAAATTGATAAATCAGCGTGGTGGGAAAATCCTTGTGGGCACAGAATTATTTGATGTGTATGAAGGGGAGCAAGTTGAAACGGGACAAAAATCTGTAGCATTTAACTTGGTATTTAGAGCTAAAGATAAGACATTAACCGATGAGGAAGTAAGTAAAAGCATCAAGAAAATTTTGAATGGATTAGAAACTAATTTTGCCGCGAAGTTAAGAGCATAAGTTGAAGCCTCTCTAGTGATAGGGGGGCCATTTTATTAAACTTTTAAAAATTATTTTTGTGAGAGGTTTATGAAATATAAAAAATGTCAACACTATAATTTAGTGAGCAAAAGAAATATAAGCTTACTCAATAGTGAAATATGAAAAGGTTTAAAAAATATAACAAAATAAGAGCTTCAAAAGTTTCGATAGAGGTATTAGTGTTGGAAAGAAGTTAAGGAAAAACTTTGATATCTTTTATAAGTGGAACTAGCTCACCCCTTGCTTATGTGGATGAATTAAAATATAATCATAATGATATTAATATTAATTAAAAGGGGGTATTGTAAATTGAGTTCATCTAGGCTAAAACTACATGGATTTAATAACCTAACCAAAACTTTAAGTTTTAATATGTATGACATTTGTTATACAAAAAATGAAGCTGACCGAACCGCGTATATTGAATACATTGATGAACAGTATAATGCAGATAGACTGACACATATATTGACAACGGTGACAGAAATTATAGGAGCTAACGTCTTAAATATTGCAAAACAAGACTACGAACCGCAAGGAGCAAGTGTGACAATTTTAGTATCAGAAGGTCCTGTAAATGCAAGAGAGCAAGAGATTCAGGTACACACAGCATCTCCGGGACCAATCCCAGGTGCAATAGCAGCTCATTTGGATAAAAGTCATATAACTGTGCACACATATCCGGAATACCATCCACATGAAGGAATAAGTACATTTAGAGCAGATATTGATGTATCTACATGTGGCGAGATTTCACCCCTAAAAGCGCTTAATTATTTGATACACTGTTTTGATGCAGACATAATGACGATAGACTATCGTATTCGTGGATTCACAAGAGATATCACCGGCAAAAAGATGTTTATTGACCACAAAATTAATTCGATACAGAACTACATTCCAGATGATGTGATTAATATGTATAATATGATTGATGTGAATATCTATCAAGATAAAATTTTTCATACTAAATGCAAGCTTAAAGAATTTGACTTAGATAATTATTTATTTGGTTATACAAAAGAAGAGCTACACCCGGGGCTGCGTCGAGAAATAGCAAAAAAAGTTAAGAGAGAAATGGACGAAATTTTTTATGGTACCAACGTAAAAGACGCCATGTTCAAGATAGATGAATCATAACAAAACCCCCCTACTTAGAGGGGTACTAGATTATGTGCAAACAGAGCCGACCTGCTTTGATGTTCCGGGGCATAAGATGGGAAAAGGCATAACACATTTACCAGATTTGTGGGGAGAAATGGTATTAAAAATGGACATAAACTCTTCACCAGCAGTGGATAATCTGGCAAATCCAAAGAGTATTATTAAAGAGGCAGAAGTTTTGCTAGCAGATGCGTATGGGGCCGAGTTTGCATATATGTTAGTAAACGGATCAACCAGTGGTGTAATAGCTATGATTATGAGTGCGATATCATTTGGGGATAAAATAATTTTGCCTCGAAATGTTCATAAATCTGCGATAAACGCATTAATTCTCTCGGGAGGCATTCCAGTTTTTATAGATTCTGAAATTGATGAACAATTAGGGATATCAAATGGAGTAACACTAAGTAAGATAGCCCATGCGTTGGATTTAAATCCGACAGTGAAAGCGGTATTTGTATTGCACCCAACATATTTTGGTGTAACATCAAACCTAAAAAGCATAATAAAATTTTGTCATGAGCGAGGCATAGCGGTTTTGGTGGATATGGCACATGGGGCGCATTTTGGATTTTCGGAATATACACCTGTAAATCCAGCAAGGCTAGGAGCAGATCTTGTAACAACGAGTATGCATAAAACGGGAGGAGCACTCACTCAAACTTCTATAATTTTGCAAAATACAGGATTAATTACAAAAGAGAAAGTGCGATGCGCAATTAACTTATTGCAAACGACATCGGCATCATACTTATTGATGTGTTCGATAGATGAAGCGAGAAGGATGCTTGTGATAGAAGGAAAAGAGCGGCTAGATGCATTATATAAAATAGCTGCAAAGGCAAAAGCTGAAATAAACAGGATGAACGGACTTAGTTGTCTAATGCGGGAAGAATATGTTGAAGCAAAAGGAGTCTTTGATTTCGATGATTTAAAAATGGTTATTTCTGTAAAAGAGCTTTCAGTATCAGGATTTTTTGTATATGCATTATTGAAAGAAAAGTATAATATTCAAATTGAATTAGCAGAACCATTTGTGATCCTTGCAATTATTTCGTTTGGAGATACAGAACAAACAGTAAATAAATTAGTAACTGCACTTGCCAATATAAGTGAGTTATACTATAAAAAAGATAAAGGGAGCAAAAATACAATTCACTTTAATGAGTTTCCCAAAACAATTCTTTCTCCAAGAGATGCGTACTATTACGCCAAAAAAGAGGTTGACATAAGACAGGCAGTGGGTCAAATATGTGGAGAAGTTGTAATGATTTACCCTCCAGGGATACCAATAATTATTCCGGGAGAAAAGATTAATCGAAAGCTCATTGACTATTTTCTGTACTTAATGCAAGAAAGTGTTATGATTTTGAAGGATAGTGAAGTTGTAGAGAATATATTAATAATAGATAAAAATTTGGAGGAAAATTCTATGGATTTATGGTATACAGAAAATCATCAAAACGATACAAAGTTTTCTATTCAGGTAAGCGAACATATTCATACAGAGAAAAGTGAATTTCAAGAAATAGACTTTTTTAAAAGTAAAACCTTTGGTACGTTTTTTACATTAGATGGGCTTATGATGGTAACTGAAAAAGATGAGTTTATTTACCATGATATGATTGTGCATGTGCCTATGGCAGTTAATCCCGACGTTAAGAAAGTGTTAATAATTGGCGGAGGAGACGGAGGAACAGCGCGTGAAGTTTTGAGATATAGCAGTGTGGAAAAAGTAGATATGGTAGAAATAGATGAAAGAGTAGTGCGTTTATGCCAAAAATATTTGCAGCAAACAGCTTGTAAGTTGGATAATGATGTGCGTCTCAAGATGTATTTTGAAGATGGATTAAAATTTGTTCAAGAATGTGCAGATAATAGCTATGATTTAATTTTGGTAGACTCGACAGATCCAATAGGACCAGGAGAAGGGCTATTCACATATGCTTTTTATAATAACTGCAAGAGAATTTTGACAAAAAATGGTATATTAATTAATCAACATGAGAGCCCGTACTATGAAAGCTATGCTCATGAGATGCGTCGTTCATCGAAGAAAATTCGCGAAACATTTCCGATAGCAAAGGTGTATCAATTTCATATGCCGACATATCCATCTGGACATTGGTTATTTGGATTTGCGTCTAAGGAATTAGATCCTATTGTAGACCTAAAGGCAGACAAGTGGAATAGTCTGGGGCTAAAAACTAAATATTATAATACGAATTTGCACGTGGGATCGTTTATGTTGCCAACATACGTAATAGAAATGTTAGAGGATACTGCAAATGTTTGATATGATAAAGGGGCCGAAATTTATTTCATGTGAAGCTGAAGTTGAAGATGCGGAGATTGTAATATTTGGGGCACCATTTGATGGAACGACATCATTTAAACCGGGAGCGCGTTTTGGGCCTATGGCTATAAGAGGAGATTCATTTGGGTTAGAGACATATTCACCGTATCAAGACGAAGATTTGGAAGATAAAAGAATAGCAGATGTGGGAGATTTGGATTTTCCGTTTGGAAATCCAGAGCGAGTTTTGCAAAACATTAATAAATTTACATCTAGCATATCTGGAAAAAAAACATTAATGTTAGGTGGAGAACACTTAGTAAGTTTGGGAGTAATTGAGGCGTTAGCAGAGCAATATCCAGATATGTGCATAGTTCATTTTGATGCGCACACAGACTTGAGAGAAGAATATTTGGGTGAGAAACTCTCTCATGCTAGTGTTATAAAGAGAGCATGGGATATTTTAGGAGATAAACGAATTTTTCAATTTGGAATACGTTCTGGAACAAAAGAAGAATTTGAGTTTGCTAAGAGACATACTTATTTAAATAAATTTAATGCTTCTATGATTAAAGAAGTTTTACCTCAATTGAAAGGAAAGAAAATTTATCTTACAATTGATTTAGATGTATTAGACCCTTCTATATTTGCAGGAACAGGAACACCGGAGCCAGGTGGTGTGAGTTTTAACGAATTTTTAGAAAGTCTATTATGTTTAAAAGGTCTGGATTTTGTTGGAGCTGATATTGTGGAGCTTGCACCGCACTATGATCAAAGTGGGGTATCAACAGCAGTGGCGTGTAAAGTTGTAAGAGAAGTTTTGCTTATGTTATGAAAATATCGGCACGAGTACAAATTCAGAAAAAAATTAAATTTTTGCGAAAAATGAGAAAGAATATATCAAAGGGACGCTATCCAAAAGGACTATATTTTTTGTGTACAGCAAGAGATAACGTGCAAACATTGGAAATAATTCAGGGTAAATTTTTAAATGAGAGTTATGATGAGTGTTATTTGATAGGGTTAGCCAAAAGTAAGAAAATTATATTAGAATATTTAGTAAATATTATTGATGAGATCTATAATAAAGGAACAGTATCTTTGAAACAGTTAAAGGAGAAGGAAAGAAGTTTATGGTAATTTTACAATTGACGGGAAGTATTCTTTTTATTCTGCTGACTGTGATAATATTAATTTTATTTTTGCCGAATAAGTATGTTATTTATATGGAAAATTGGGAACAATTATTATTGAAGATTAAGTTTATGCTTTGGAACTTTATTAAAATACAATTTGAATATATTAATAAAAAAGTGTTATTTGAAGCTTATGTATTTAATAAATTAGTGTATCCATCATCGAAAGAAAAAAAGAAGAAAAATAAAAGATTTGGTGTTGACTTAAAGGCAAAGAAAACTAAGAACAATGTGGAGAAAACACAATCTGAAAAAACGCTTAAAGCGAATGTAGCGTCATCTGGAAAAACGCCTAAAGCGAATGTAGCGTCATCTGAAAAAACATCTAAAGCGAATGTAGCGTCATCTGAAAAAACGCCTAAAGCGGATGTAGCGTCATCTGAAAAAACGCTTAAAGTGAATATGGCAGATACTGGAAAATACAAGACTTTTATAAAGGGAATTAAAACTGAAGTTGAAATGCCAAAGCCTGTAGAGAATTGTGTGTATCAAGTTGGTGAATTAGATAAGGAATTTCAGCAAGTATTTGCAATAGATGAAGAGTTTATAAGCAATATGGATTTTTCATTAACAAAAGAGTTTGAGATTGTGTTTAATTATAATTTAACAGAGGAATTTGATAGAGAATTCAATTCTACTTTTAGTATTATATTTGATGATACTGAGAGTAGGGACAAAAGAGAAGCTAAAGCGAAAAAAGTTAAAGACAATGCTGAAAAGACTGATTACAAAAAAGTTTTTAGTACTATAAAAAATAGTGAATATAGACACGATGCGGTATCGAGATTTGTAACAGCATTGAAAAAAACGATAAAAGCGACAGCTCCAGACAAATTTCAGTTTGAAGTGGAAGTAGGTGCAAAGTCAGCAGCAACAACGGGAGAAATTATCGGTGCTTGCGCTATGTTTTATCCTTATTATGCTCCGTATGGAACAATTAATGGAAATTTTAGTGATGAAGTTCTTAAAGGTGATGCTTTTATAAAGGGGCAATTTAATGTTGCGACACTGATGTTGATAATGTTAAATCTTATAGTGTATAAACCGTTTAGAATTTTTACGCAAGAGATTTTAGATAGTATGAAACCAGAGAAGAAAGAGGAATCAAATGATGACAGAAAATAATATTGGAAGTTTGTTAAAAGATTTGGAACATTTTATTACGACTAAAACTGTGGTAGGAGAGCCAATCCATATAGAGAGTACAATTTTAGTACCGTTAGTAGATGTAAGTTTTGGGCTTGGTATTGGAGGAAATAGCTCATCAAAACTGAAGGAAAAAAATAAGGAAAAAGAAAGATATGTTGATGGACCGATGGGAGCAAATGCAGGAGGTGTGGGCGCAAAAATTTCTCCAAGTGCTGTGCTTGTAATTCAAAATGGAACGACACAGTTGATTAGTCTGAAAAACCAAGATGGGCTTAGTAAGTTATTGGATATGGCGCCTGGAATTGTAGCAAATATTCCGGATGTACTCAATAAATTAAAAGTGAATAAGAAAACAGAACAAACGGTAGAACATAACGTGGATGAAGATGAGGAACTTATATTTTAAAAAAGCTCCGAAAAAAGGAGCTTGTGTGGTGACTAACTAAAAAATCTTTGTAGAAGACCTTGGAAAGCTTTACCGTGTCTAGCTTCATCTTTTGCCATTTCGTGAACAGTATCATGAATCGCATCAAGATTAAGCTGTTTCGCAAGAGTTGCTAATTCTTTTTTACCTGCAGTGGCGCCATGTTCGGCAGCAACACGCATTTCGAGATTTTTCTTGGTAGAGTCGGTTACAACTTCGCCAAGTAGTTCGGCAAACTTTGCGGCATGCTCGGCCTCTTCGAAAGCTGCTTTTTCCCAGTAGACTCCGATTTCTGGATAACCTTCGCGATAAGCAACTCTGGCCATGGCAAGATACATTCCAACTTCACTACACTCACCTTCGAAGTTGGCACGAAGACCGTCGACGATTCGTTGGTCAACCCCCTGAGCTACACCAACAACATGTTCATCTGCAAAAACAAGGCCATTAGTTGTTTCTTGTTTTTTAAACTTACTAGCAGGTGCTTTACAAATAGGGCATTGCTTAGGTGGTTCAGTTCCTTCGTGAATATAGCCACATACAGTACAAATAAATTTTTCCATTTTGATCCTCCTATAAATGTCAATTAATGAGATTTACGATAGCATCTATGAGATGGGTTAGTCAACTATAATTATTATAAGTAGCCTATAATATAAAGTATAAGGCTGATATAATAACAATAGATTTTTTTAGATTAATGAAAGGAAAGGCATGTATCTTACACTATATAGAAAGTACCGTCCACAAAAGTTTTCGGACATGGTTGGGCAGGAGCATATTACAAAAACATTAAAGAATCAAATAAAATTAAATAGAATTGCTCATGCTTATCTTTTTACTGGTAGTAGAGGTACAGGAAAAACTACAGCGGCTAAAATCTTTGCACGAGCAATAAATTGTAAAAATTCAGTTGACGGCAAACCATGTGAAAAATGTGTAGTTTGCAAAGAGATCGCGGAGGGAGCTTTTGTTAATATTATAGAGTTGGATGCAGCATCTCATAATGGAGTCGATGATATTCGCCAGATTAATGAGGAAGTATTATATACACCTGCGGTGGGAGTATATAAAGTATATATTATAGATGAAGTTCATATGCTTTCGCCAGCAGCCTTTAATGCGATGCTAAAAACATTAGAGGAGCCACCGCCATATGTTGTATTTATTTTAGCAACAACAGATCCTCAAAAGATTCCTGCAACAGTTTTATCTAGATGCCAGCGATTTGATTTTAGACGAATTAGTACAAGTGATATCTGTGATTGCTTATTAGACTATATGCAACGTGAAAATATTGAGATAGAAAAAGAGGCAGTAGAACTGATTGCACGATTAGCAGATGGTGGAATGAGAGACGCGTTAAGTATATTAGAACAGTGTATTTCCTTTTATATAGATGAGAAAATCACACATAGTAAAGTGTTAAAACTTGTTGGGGCTGTTGATAACGCTCTACTTTTTGAAATGATGAATGCAGTGATAGAAATGGATGCAGCAAAAGCTATAGCAGTTTGTAATGAGATTAATCAACAAGGCAGAAATATTAAGCAGTTTGCAAAAGATTTGCTTATGCATACCAGAAATTTATTGATAGCAAAAACAACAGAGCAAAAAACTGAAATATTAGATTATACGCAAGAGCACGTTAGAGAATTAACGCAGCAAGCAAATGAATTAGCAATAGAGACTATATTTAGATATATTAAGAATTTTACAGAATTAGATATGGAGATGAAAACTTCGACGTTTCCGAGAATTACACTAGAAGTGGCGGTTATAAAATTATGTACACCAGAGGTTGATTTGTCAAAAGATTCTGTTCTTGATAGAATGCTTTCGATAGAAAAACAATTGGAAGAAGTAAAAAAAAACGGCATTAAAGTAGTGGAGAAGGCTTCCGAGGAAGCTGTAGTAACAGAAATTGAAAGAGTAAAGGCAACGTCTGAAGAATACCAAACTTTCTTGCCAATATGGGAGAAAGTTTTAGCGAAATTGTGGTCATTAACGAGGTCATTATTTGAGGCTGGCACTCTAGAAATGTATGTAGAACATGATGTTATACAAATAGTAGATAGATCATCGCAAAATAATGCAGCTAATAAAAGATCCACATTGGCTGAAGGTGTGTTAAAAGAAATAAGGGATAAAATTATAGAAGTGACAGGTAAAGAATATACTATAAGAGCTATAGATGAAGTAATATATTCGCAAGATTCAGCAGCAGAAATATTATCAATGATTGGAAATAGAGTAAATTACTCAATTACAGCAGTAAAATAGGGAGGAATATAAAATGTCAAAACAAAATTTTGGAATGCCTAATATGGGGCAACTGATGAAGCAAGCACAAAAGATGCAAAAGCAGATGGAAGAAGCACAAGAAAAATTGGCGGATCTGACTGTAACCGCAACAGTGGGAGGGGGCATCGTAGAAGTTGTAGCGAGCGCTAATAAAGAAATAAGAAATGTGAAAATCAAGGAAGAGGCAGTAGATCCAGATGATATTGAAACTTTAGAAGATCTAGTTATGACGGCTGTTAATGAGGCGCTTAGACAAGCGGAAGAATTATCTCAAAAAGAAATGGCTAAAATTACTGGTGGAAATCTGCCTCCAGGAATGGGAGGATTGTTTTAGTGAATAATTATTATGGAAGCAAGATGCTTTCGCTAATTGGAGAGTTATCTAAGCTTCCGGGGATTGGTACAAAGTCTGCAAGTAGGCTGGCATTTTATATAATTTCTATGCCAAAAGATAAAGTAGATCAGTTGGCAAAAGCAATTGTAGAAGCAAAGGAAAATATTCGTTATTGTGAAAAATGCTGTACCGTGACTGATGATGTATTGTGTCCTATTTGTAAAGATGATAGACGAGAAAAGAATCTTATTATGGTAGTAGAGGATTCACGAGATATGGCTGCCTATGAAAAAACAGGTGAATATCGAGGCGTATACCACATATTAAACGGAGCAATTTCACCACTTATGGGAGTTGGACCAAATGATATAAAGGTTAAGGAACTGTTAAGTAGAATAAAAAACGAGAAAATAGACGAGATAATATTAGCAACTAACCCAAATATAGAAGGTGAAGCAACAGCAATGTATATTAGTAAGCTCACTAAACCACTTGGAGTGAAAACTACTAGGATAGCACATGGGGTTCCAGTTGGAGGAGATTTGGAGTATGTAGATGAAGTAACGTTATCACGTGCCTTACAGGGTAGAATGGAAATTTAGAACGTCCTATTAGTGGGCGTTTTTTTATTTATATTCCCTTGCCTTATTAATAAAAAAAAAGTATACTAAAAAAAATTAATAAATGGAAAAGGAAGAAGGAACTATGTTTAAAATTTTATCAAAAATAAAAAAAGTATCAGATATCAAAGAATTAGATACAAAACAGCTAGAAGTTCTTTCGCAAGAGGTCAGGCAATTTTTAATTAGATCTATTTCTAAAACAGGAGGGCATCTGGCATCAAATTTGGGAGTAGTGGAGTTGACACTAGCATTGCATTATGTTTTTGATTCACCAAAAGATAAAATAGTCTGGGATGTGGGGCATCAATCATATACCCACAAAATTTTGACAAGTAGAAAAACAAAATTTAAAACATTAAGGCAATTTGGTGGAATAAGCGGATTTATAAAGCGTCAAGAAAGTCCACATGATATTTTTGAAACGGGGCATAGCTCGACATCTATTTCTGCAGCATTGGGAATTGCAACAGCAAGAGATTTACAAAATGAAAAATTTAATGTAATAGCAGTGATAGGAGATGGGGCCTTAACAGGAGGAATGGCTTTTGAAGCATTAAACAATGCGGGGCGTTCAAATAATAACTTAATAGTGGTGTTAAATGATAATGAGATGAGTATTTCGAAAAATGTTGGAGGCATAAGTAAATACCTTACATCGCTTAGAGCAAATCAAAAGTATCAAAATGTAAAAATAAAAGTGATACGTTGCTTAGAAAAAATTCCTAAAATTGGAGATTCATTAAAAGGAACAATTAAATATACTAAAGATAGTTTAAAAAACATGGTGATTCCTGAAACAATATTTGATCAGATGGGATTTAAATATTTTGGACCGATTGATGGGCATAATGTAGAAGGATTAATTAAAATTTTTTCGCAGGCAAAAACAATTAATGGTCCAATATTAATTCATGTTAATACTATAAAAGGAAAAGGGCATTATTTAGCAGAAAAGGAGCCAGAAAAGTATCATGGGGTTTCTTCAGTTAGGGCTCAATCTGAATATACTTTCTCAGATGCCTTTGGAGACGCTATTGTTGATATAGCCAAAGACGATGATAAGATTGTTGCCATAACTGCTGCAATGACAGAAGGCGTGGGGCTGAAAAAATTTAGTGAGAAATTTCCAAAACGATTTTTTGATGTAGCAATAGCCGAACAGCATGCCGTAACTTTTGCCGCAGGCATGGCTATTGAGGGAATAAAGCCCGTAGTAGCAATATATTCTTCATTTTTGCAAAGGGCATATGATCAAATTTTACATGATTGCGCATTGCAGAATTTACCTGTTGTGTTTGCAATTGATAGAGCTGGGTTGGTGGGAGAAGATGGGCAAACGCATCAAGGAATATTTGATATAGCATATCTTTCGCATATTCCTAACATGACGATTTTGTCACCCAAATATCCAGGTGAAATAAAAAGCGCATTAAAATATGCATTAGTTAAAAAAACACCTGTCGCGATAAGATATCCGCGTGGAAATGTAGAAGAAACAGAATTGAGTGCCGTGATTTATAATCAGGATATAAGTCCGGTAGTGCATATAAAAGGTAAAGATATTTTAATTATGGCAACAGGAAAAGCAACTATTTGGGGATTGGAAGTATGTAAAGAATTGCAAAGCGACCATAATATAATAGCAGGTTTAGTTGAGATTCCTGTTATAACGCCATTAAATGTTGATGTTTTAATTGAATTGGTAAAAGGTTATAGCACTGTTGTGACAATAGAAGATCATGTTTTGACAGGCGGATTTGCTAGCTTGATTATAAGAGCATTGGTGGCTAATGACGTGTCAAAAAAATATATTCAATTTGGCTATGAAGATGGTGTTATAGAACATGGAAAGATAGATGAATTATTAAAAAAATATAATATGTTGCCTAAACAAATGGTAGCAATAATAAATGATAAAATGAACAAGGAAACTTAAAAAATGAATGAATTAAAAGAAAGATTAGATGTATTAATTACGAAAAGAGCTTTAGCAGATTCGCGTGAAAAGGCGCAAGCATATATTATGGCAGGAGTTGTATATGTTGATGGGCAAAAAGAAGATAAAGTTGGGTTAAAAGTAAAAGTTAGTGCTGAAATTGAAGTACGACAAAAAATGAAATATGTAAGTAGAGGCGGATTTAAGCTAGAAAAAGCTATTCAAAAATTTAACATCAGCTTAGCTGGTAAAATTTGTATAGATGTTGGATCGTCAACAGGTGGATTTACAGATTGTATGCTGCAAGAAGGGGCTGCTAAAGTATATGCCGTAGATGTAGGATATGGGCAGTTAGCATGGACATTGCGCCAAAATCCAAAAGTAATTTCGCTTGAAAAAACTAATATGCGTTATGTAACTCAGGAAGAAATATCAGAACAAATTAATTTTAGTTCGATTGACGTATCGTTTATTTCTTTAACAAAAATTTTGCAGCCAACTAAAAATTTATTAGCAAAAGATGGAGAAATAGTTGCATTAATAAAGCCTCAATTTGAAGCTGGAAGAGAAGAAGTTAAGAAGCACGGAGTTGTAAAAGATCCTATAGTGCATCAAAGAGTGATCGAAAACATATGGAATTATGTAACTGAAATAGGTTTTTCTGTTGTAGGATTAGATTTTTCGCCTATAAAAGGACCAGAGGGTAATCGTGAGTATTTAATATATTTGTCAAATGAATATAAAGTTGATAAATTGGATAAAAATGACATAGTTGCTAAAGTTGTAAAGTTGTCGCATGAGGAGTTGTAAATGTGAAAATTGGGGTAGCTACTAATTTGGATAAAGACAAGGATTTAAAAGTTACATTGCAAATAGCAGAAATTTTAAAAAGAGAAAATATTGAGTTTGAATTGGAGTGTAATAATAGAGAGATCTGTAGTTGGGCAGATATGCTAATTGTTGTGGGTGGTGATGGAACGATATTGCGAGTAGCGCAAGACGCAGTTCTCTATGATATACCTATTTTGGGAATAAATTTGGGAAGATTAGGTTTTTTGGCAGATATAGAAGCTTCGGAAATAGATAAACTGTTGACAAAAGAAAATCTAGTTAAAGCCAAGATAGAAGAACGAATGATGCTTAATACTACTGTTACTAATGCTTTAATGAAATATGAATATCTAGCTTTAAATGAAACTAGTTTAATCCGTTCATTTAGTAGTAGAATAACAGAATTTGAAATAAGTGTAAACAAAAAAGTGGTTGATATTTATCCAGCAGATGGAATATTAATATCCACTGCAACAGGTTCGACAGCCTATAATTTATCTGCTGGAGGACCTATTGTTGTTCCGGAAGCAGATAATATAATTTTAACTCCAATTTGTCCACATACAATTTATTCTAGAAGTATTGTTCTTACTAATAAAGATGAGGTTTCTATTAGATTACCAGATCAAGAAGAATTGAGTTTATGCATCGATGGAGTTGTTAAAATGTCAATAAATAAAAATGATACAATAGAAATTTGCAAGGCTTCAAAAAGAGTAAAACTTTTAAAGCTTTCTGACAGAGATTTTTTTGAGGTACTAAGTAAGAAAATATTTAAAAAGGACGATAACAATGGGGAAGAAAGAAGAACGACAATCTAAGATTTTAAATCTTATTAATGAATATAACATTCAAACACAAGAAGAATTAGTAGAAAACCTTGAAAAAGCAGGATTAAGAGTGACACAAGCTACGATTTCTAGAGATATTAGAGAATTGAAGTTGACAAAAATTGCAATGAGTATAGATAAACAAAAATATATTGCATTAAACAATGCAGAAATTAATATATCGGCAAAAGTGGTGCGAGTGTTTAAGGCAGGTTTTTTGACTATAGATATAGCACAAAATATTTTAGTTATAAAAACGCTTCCAGGAATGAGTCAAGCAGTGGCATCGGCTATAGATACATTTAATTACAAAGATATAGTTGGTACTATTGCAGGAGATGATACAATTTTTTGTGCTATAAAAGATATTGATAGAGCATCTTATATAATAAAAGAGTTTAATAAAATTTTAAATACTTAAAAATGATGTAAAAACAATGTAATGTTTTTGATTTATTGATAAAAAATTCAATAATTCCTTGTATTTCTTTTTTATGAAAATAATACCTTATGAATAATCTGTAAAACTGTATAAATGTTACCTAAATAGGCAATTTTATAAGTATTAGTATATTACAGAATAGGATGTGTAAACTTGTATGAGGATAAACATAAAAAAATATTATTGATTTTTTTATCACTTATAAGTATTATGATATTAATAAGCCCAGCGGTAATTGCAAAATATTATTTACCAGATGAAATAAATATGGTTGTAGGTCAGGAATATAGTATAGATTTTAATATTCCAGTCAAAGCTACTATAAAAGCTCAAGATGAAAATTTAATTTTAGATGATAATATAAATAATGTATTAGAGGGGATAAAAAACATAAATTTGAATGATCCTTTAGTAGTAAAAGCTGCAGATGAAGGAAGCGCAAAACTGAAAATAAATTTGTTAGGATCTATTCCAATCAAAACAGTTATCGTTTCGGTTCGTCCTCATATGGAAGTGATTCCGGGTGGAGATGTAATAGGAATAGAAATACATTCTGTGGGAGTTTGTGTTGTTGGAACTGGTGAATTTGAATCTGATGGGAATCAAGTACATCCTTGTAAAGGAAAGATTAAAAAAGGTGATCGAATTCTTTCAATTAATAATAATCCAGTAAATACTAAAGAAGATTTTAAAAAATATATAGAAACCAATTCTAATACTCCTGTAATTTTGGATATCATGCGTGAAGATAAATATATTCAAACAGAAGTGGTACCTGAATATTCAAATGCAGAAGATAGTTATAAATTAGGAATATGGATAAAAGATACTGTTCAGGGGTTGGGTACACTTACTTATGTTGAACCAGAAACGGGAAATTTTGGTGCATTGGGTCATGGCATAACAGATACCGATTTTGAAAAAATTATTCCTATTTCGCATGGAAAAATTATGGAAGCAGAAATAGATGGCATCAAAAAAGGTGAAGCGGGTGTTCCAGGTGAAATTAGTGGAATAATTGATACAGCTGATGCAGCAAGTCTTGGTAGTGTAGCTAACAATACTAATTGCGGAATTTTTGGAATTATGGATGAAAATGATATAGAACAAGTGACCAAAGAAACAGTTCAAGTAGCTACTTCGAGTGAAGTAGAAGAAGGAGAGGCTGTAATTTTGGCTGATTTAACAGGAGAGGGAGTGCGGTCATATGATGTAAAAATTCAAAAGATAGCAAAGCATATTAGTGAACCGTCTAAAGGAATGATTGTAAAAATTATTGATGAAGAATTGTTAAATATTACAAAAGGAATAATTCAAGGGATGAGTGGGTCTCCTATTATTCAAAATGATAAAATTATAGGAGCTATAAGTCATGTATTTGTCAATGATCCAACAACAGGATATGGAATTTTTATAGAGAATATGCTAAAAACAGCAGAAAATATTGAGTAAATTGCATAAAAAAGTGTTGTAATTAATGGATGATACAAGGAGAGCACTTTGTAGCGTCAATTTTTATAATTTGAAAGAAGTAATAATAATTTGATTTGGTAATGAGTTTGCATATAATGAAAAGAATAATGAGTGATGTAAAATTTGTATAAAAGATATGATAAATAAAAAAAGGGTAATATGAAATAGACTGTAAATGAATTTGCAGTCTATTTTGATTTTAATGATATTTTTTTATTAAGGAATTTAGAGTAGGATCTGTCGTACCCTGTCCAATAGCATTGAAGCGCCATTCACTGTCTTTTTTATAAAGTTCACCAAATATGAGGGCGGTTAAATTAGAATAATCATCGGTTAAATTATATCTGCAAAGTTCGATATTATTTTTTGGATCTACTATTCTAATAAAAGCATTTTTTACATTGCCAAAATGTTGTTTGCGTTCTGTGGATTGATAAATATTAACTACAACTATTAAGGAATCAAGAGATGGAGGCATTTTTGAAAAATCTACAATAATTTGTTCATCATCACCGTCACCATCACCTGTTAAATTATCACCAAGATGTGTGATGGCTCCACTTGGATGTGATAGGTTGCCATAATATATAACATCACTATTATTTGTGAGTTTTTTATTCGATAATGCAAGAATAGAAGCATCGCAATCAAAAGGTTTAGTTTTTGAAAAAAGACTAGCTTTCTGATTTTTCGCATCCCATCCTAATCCGATTATTACTTGGGAAAGTCCAGGGCGTTCTTTGGTCAAACTAATTTTTTGTCCTTTTTGTAAACTAACTGCCATTATAAATTCCCCTTTCTAAGAATTTAGATACAAAAGAAGGCTATACCTCCCGTATTAAAACTTGGAAATATAGCCCTTATCTTTAGATTATTCAATGATTTCAGAAACAACTCCAGAACCTACTGTACGTCCGCCTTCACGAATCGCAAATCTAAGTCCTTGTTGCATAGCTATTGGATGGATAAGCTCAATTTCCATTTCGATGTTATCCCCAGGCATACACATTTCTACGCCTTCTGGTAATTTAATTAGTCCAGTAACGTCTGTTGTACGGAAATAGAATTGTGGTCTATAATTTGAAAAGAATGGAGTATGACGACCGCCCTCTTCTTTTTTAAGAACGTAAACCTCAGCTTTAAATTTTGTATGAGGAGTGATTGATCCAGGTTTACAAAGAACTTGACCACGTTCGATTTCATTTCTTTGAACACCACGAAGAAGTGCACCGATGTTATCGCCAGCTTCACCTTGATCAAGAAGTTTTCTAAACATCTCAACTCCAGTACAAATTACTTTACGAGTTTCTTTTTTGATACCAACGATTTCTACTTCGTCTCCAACTTTTAGGATACCAGATTCAATTTTACCTGTGGCAACTGTTCCACGACCAGTAATAGAGAATACGTCTTCAACTGGCATAAGGAAAGGTTTTTCTGTATCACGCTTAGGAGTTGGAATATATTCATCGATGATTTCGAACATTTCAACGATTTTATCTCCCCAAGGACCCATTGGATCATTAAGAGCTTGAAGCGCAGAACCTTGAATAATAGGAGTATCATCTCCAGGGAACTCATATTCATTTAAAAGTTCACGAATCTCCATTTCTACTAATTCGATAAGTTCTTCGTCATCAACCATATCGCATTTATTTAGGAATACTACGATATAAGGAACACCAACTTGTCGAGAAAGTAGGATATGCTCACGAGTTTGAGCCATTGGCCCGTCAGTAGCTGCACAAACAAGGATGGTTCCATCCATTTGAGCTGCTCCTGTGATCATGTTTTTAACATAGTCAGCATGTCCTGGACAGTCAACGTGTGCATAGTGACGATTTGGTGTCTCATATTCAACGTGAGCTGTAGAAATTGTAATACCACGCTCTCTTTCTTCTGGAGCTTTATCAATATTGTCGAAAGCAACTGCTTCACCAGTACCATATCTTTCGTGAAGAGTTTTTGTGATCGCAGCAGTAAGAGTAGTCTTACCGTGGTCAACGTGTCCGATTGTTCCAATATTTACGTGTGGTTTGTTACGTTCAAATTTAGCTTTAGCCATTTTAAAAAATCCTCCTTGAAATGCAACTGAATATTTTCAGTTAGTTTTATTATTAATTATTTCCATTTGATATTGAAATTATTCCAATTTATATTACTTTTGATACGAAACAAATTATTTGCCGTCAGCAACAACTTTATCTTGAATACTCTTTGGACATTGCTCATAGTGATCAAATTCCATAGAATAGTTGCCTCGACCTTGAGTTCTAGAACGAAGATCTGTCGCATATCCAAACATTTCTGCTAGTGGAACCAGAGCTCTAATTTCTTGAGCACCATTACGAGCTTCCATTCCTTCGATTCTACCACGACGAGAGTTAATGTTACCAATAACATCGCCCATGTAGTCTTCAGGAACAATGACTACAACTTTCATAATAGGCTCAAGTAGTAATCCACCAGCTTTTTTCATAGCATCTTTGAATGCCATAGAACCTGCTATTTTAAATGCCATCTCGGATGAGTCAACATCATGATAGGAACCATCGTAGCAGTCGGCCATGATACCTAAAACTTCGTATCCTGCTAGAGGACCACTTGTCATAGCATCTCTAATACCTTTGTCTACTGCTGGAATATATTCTTTTGGAATAGAACCACCGACAACTGAGCTTTTAAATTCATAAGTTTTTTCAGAGTTAGGATCAAGTCTTGAAAATCTAACTTTACAGTGTCCATATTGACCACTACCACCAGATTGACGAACGAATTTGGATTCGATATCAACATCTTTAGCGAGAGTTTCTTTATAAGCAACTTGAGGAGCGCCTACATTAGCTTCAACTTTAAATTCACGAAGCAGTCTATCGACGATGATTTCAAGGTGTAATTCACCCATACCAGCTATAATTGTTTGACCAGTTTCTTGGTCTGTATATGCTTTAAAAGTTGGATCTTCTTCAGCAAGTTTAGATAATGCAATACCCATTTTTTCCTGACCAGCTTTAGTCTTTGGTTCGATAGCAACAGAGATAACAGGTTCTGGGAATACCATCGATTCAAGGATTACAGGATTATCTTCTGTACAAAGAGTATCACCCGTAGTAGTTCCTTTTAAACCAACTGCTGCTGCAATATCGCCAGCATATACTTTGTCAATATCTTGTCTTGAGTTTGCGTGCATTTGTACTATACGACCGATTCTCTCTTTTTTGCCTTTTACAGAGTTATATACATATGATCCTGATTCAAGTGTACCAGAATAAACTCTGAAGAAGGCAAGTTTTCCAACGAATGGGTCTGTCATGATTTTGAATGCAAGTGCTGAGAAAGGCTCTTCATCAGATGAGTGACGTACCATAGGTTCATCGGTATCTGGGTCTATGCCTTTGATAGCTTCGATATCTGTAGGTGCAGGCATATACTCAACAATGGCATCAAGTAATCTTTGAACACCTTTGTTTTTATAGGCCGAGCCACAGAATACAGGGACGATTTGAGTTCCTATAACTGCTTTTCTAAGACCTGTTTTTAGCTCTTGCAAAGTAAGCTCTTCACCTTCTAAATATTTTTCTGCCAAATCATCATCAATACTTGCAATGGCATCAATTGCTTCTTCTCTAAATTTTTCAGCTTTTTCTTTCATATCATCTGGAATCTCAATTTCATCGATTTCTTTTCCAAGATCGTCTTTATAGATATAAGCTTTGTTTTCAAGAAGATCAATAATACCAATAAATTCATCTTCAGCTCCGATTGGAAGCTGCATAGGAACTGCGTTAGTTCCTAGTCTATCACGCATCATGTCTACTGCGTTATAAAAATCTGCACCCATAATGTCCATTTTATTTACAAATGCCATTCTAGGTACATTATACTTGTCTGCTTGTCTCCACACTGTTTCAGATTGCGGCTCAACGCCACCTTTTGCACAAAAGACACCAACAGCACTGTCTAGAACCCTAAGCGAACGTTCAACTTCAACGGTAAAATCTACGTGTCCTGGAGTATCAATAATGTTTACACGATTGTTATTCCAAAAGCAAGTAGTTGCCGCTGAGGTTATTGTAATACCACGCTCCTTTTCTTGCTCCATCCAGTCCATAGTAGCGCCACCCTCATGAGTTTCACCAATCTTATGGTTTCTTCCAGTGTAGAATAAAATTCGCTCTGTCAATGTTGTCTTTCCGGCATCGATGTGAGCCATGATACCAATATTTCTAGTCCTTTCGAGCGGATATTCTCTTCCTGCCATGTTATTCCTCCTCTAGGCTTTTGTGCCTTTATTACCACCTGTAATGTGCAAATGCTTTGTTTGCTTCCGCCATCTTATGTGTGTCTTCTTTTTTCTTAACGGCTCCACCACCATTGTTAAGAGCATCTAATAGCTCTGCTGCCAAGGCTTGTGTGCTGGTTCTTTCTCCACGTTTACGCATATAAGTGATTAACCAACGAAGTCCTAGAGTTTGTCTTCTTTCTGGACGAACCTCCATAGGTACTTGATAAGTGGCTCCACCCACACGTCTTGCTTTTACTTCTAATACAGGCATAATATTTTCAAGAGCTTCCTCAAATACTTCTATAGAATCTCTGCCTGTCTTATCTTTTACGATGTCAAATGCACCATAAACAATTTTTTGCGCCGTTCCTCTTTTTCCGTCTAGCATAAGCGTATTGATCAACTTAGTAACTAATTTTGAGTTGTATACTGGATCTGCTAAAACGTCTCTTTTTGCGATATGTCCTTTACGTGGCACGGTCTTCCCTCCTTAACGAAATTTTGATAAATCATCGGTACTCGCCCCAACAATTACTGATGGGGTCGTGCGCGCCCATTACTAATCTATTTCATATTATTATATATTATAAACTAAGCGATAGTTGGTGCCGGGCGATTATTATATTATTTTTTCTTAGGTCTCTTCGCTCCATATTTAGAACGAGATTGCTCTCTTTTTGCAACACCTGCTGTATCTAAAGTACCACGTATGATGTGATAACGTGTACCTGGTAAGTCTTTTACCCTTCCGCCACGAATCAAAACAACACTGTGTTCTTGTAGATTGTGACCTTCTCCAGGGATATAAGCTGTAACTTCTATTCCATTTGTAAGACGAACTCTGGCAATTTTACGAAGAGCTGAGTTGGGCTTTTTTGGAGTAGCTGTTTTTACTGCTGTACAAACTCCTCTTTTTTGTGGGGAAGAAATATCAGTTGACTTCTTCTTGAGAGAGTTGTAGCCTTTTTGTAAAGCTGGAGCAGTAGATTTTTTTTCAATTGTTTTTCTACCTTTACGCACTAATTGGTTAAATGTAGGCATTCCGGCACCTCCTTGCTTAATATGAGTTAAATTTAGTTTACAAAAATCTGTATATTATGATACATTTCGCACCAAAATGATACATACTAGCCGATTCTATCACCGAGTTTTGCAAATGTCAAGGTAATTTTAGGGATTTTTGAAAAATTATACATTTTAATAACAGACAAGTTATTAAAGAAGCTTTTATTGATTAAATTTGTTTTTTATATTGTTTGTGATTATTCTAATTAGAAATAAAAATTTTATGAAAAAATAGGTATAAGCTATAAAATAGCAAAGTTTGATATACTACTTTTTATATATTATATCAACACATAAATAATAAATTGTGAAAAATAACATTAAAAATATTTAAATATGGAATAGATAAAATGATACTTGATGAACTATTTTGGAGTAAGAAGATATAAAACTAAAATAAATATGTGAAAAATTAAGAAAAACATGCTATTAGAGAATATTAACAGGGGATATTAGTGGTGAACAAGGAGTATAGAAACAAATATTAATGATTTATTTGGTGTCGAAACTGGTTGCTACGGTGATTTTGGTATTATTACCTAAAATTACATGTTAGTATTTGTTGCATTTTTTTGAATTATATATTAAAATAAAAAACGAAATTATAATATAAAAAAGTAATGGGGGATTATTATGGATGATAATAAACAGATTAAAAAAAGTAAAGGAAGCTTTAGAGGGTTGATTCCTTTAGTTGTCTTTTTAGTATTGTTTTTTAGTGTAGGAATCATTACTGGTGATTTTAGCAAACTGCCAATTTTAGTAGGTGTGTTGATTGCAACAGCAGTGGCGTTTTGTATTAAAGCAGAAGATAAAGAAAAACGCAGAACATTTGAAGAAAAAATGACAATCTTTTGTAAAGGTGCTGGAGAACATACGCTAGTCCTTATGATCGTTATATTTATTTTAGCAGGAGCGTTTTATGGTGTTGCAGGCTCAATGGGTGCGGTGGATAGTGTCAAAAATATAGGTTTAACAATTTTGCCTGCAAACATGATTTTGCCTGGAATTTTTATGGTTGCTTGTATTCTCAGTTTTTCGATGGGAACATCAATGGGGACAATAGGAGCAGTAATTCCTATTGCTATCGGAATTGCACAAGCAGCGGATATTAATGTAGCGTTAACTTGTGGGGCTGCTGTTGGAGGAGCAATGTTTGGTGATAACCTTTCGTTTATTTCTGATACCACCATTGCGGCAACAAGAACACAAGGTGTTGCTATGAAGGATAAATTTAAAGCAAATATTTTGATGGTATTGCCTGCAGTAATCGTAAATTTAATTTTGTTAGCATTAGTTCCTGTTGACCCTGCAAAAATCACTGAAGTTCTGGCAGCTACAGCGGGTGATTCTGTTTTTGCAATAGATAATTTAATTAAATTGCTTCCTTATATAGTGGTGATTACACTTTCTTTAATAGGTGTTCATGTTGCTATTTCATTATCAGCTAGTATTGCGGTGGGATTAGTAGTTGGGTGGATTCAAGGAAGCTTTACATTGGTGGAGTCATTTGGTTTGGTTCACATGGGTATCACAAGTATGACGGATACTGCAATGATAGCGATTGTGGTTGGTGGATTAGTAAAATTGATGCAAGATTTGGGTGGTATCGAGTGGTTGTTGCATAAGCTTACTGCAAAGACCAAGACTGCTAAAGGTGGAGAACTTAGCATTGCCGCACTTGTAAGCTTGCTAGATATGGCAACAACAAATAATACTGTGGCAATCATTGCTGCAGGTCCTATTGCTAAAGATATTTCTCAAGAGTATGGAATTGCGCCTCAGAGAGTTGCGAGTATTCTAGATATTTTTGCGGCAGCATTTAGTGGTTTGGTACCTTATGCAAGTCAGTTGCTGGCAGTACAAGGACTATTGATAGTGGCAGGTTTGAATGATATCGGGGCAGCATCAGTAATGTTTTATAATTGGTATGCCTTGTTAATGTTAGTATTTGGAATCATATTTATTTTGTTAGGGTTTCCAAAATTTAAAAACAAATCTGCAAATGAAGAAAAAGTAGCAGCATAGAAAAATAGAAAAGTTTTGTATAAGGCGCCTTCAATATATGGAGGCGCTTTTTTGTTGCGTAAGTGACATATGTTATTGAAATTTTTTTTGCACAGTTGTATAAAGTAACCAAAATTTGGGTATAACTTAATCAGATATAAGAATACTAATTAAATGAGCAATTAAAAATTCGGTATAGGAGGTATTAAGTGGCAACAGAATATAATTATAAACCATTAAATGAATATTTTAAGATTATGAATGAAAAAAAAGTAAAATCAGAAGAGTGCGTGACTTGGTATCAATTTGGACCAGGAACTGCTGGTGATACTGAAAATGTATTCATTCATCCTACTGATGCTAATTATGTGTATAATTTTCCTGATATGCAAAACTCGTATATTTCTGTAAATGGAGGAAAAACGTATCAGAGTGTGATAGACTATGATGAATCTGAACGATTTGGTCAACCAGTTAGATTGTATGCGTTAGATTTTTCTAAGCAAGATGAAAATTTTGGAATAGGTGGTGGAATAAATTTTTGGAAGACTACTACTAAAGGAAAAAGTTTTGAAAAACTAGATGGCGGAGTAGAAATGCCTATTAGTGCTATTGCAGTGGATCCTAACGATGATAATATTTGGTATGTTGGATCGGGAAACTTCTGGGGAAGTAAGAAAAATCCAAGAACATATTTACATCCTCACGGAATTAGTCCTAAAAATCCCGGAAAACTTTGGAAATCAATCGATAAGGGTGAAACATTTACGTTGCTTGAAAATATAGGAATTGATACTAAAGCAGAGTTTGGAAAAATATATGTATATCCTGCAAATAGTAATATAATATTAATCAATACAACATATGGATTATATAAAAGCGTCAATGCTGCTAAAAGTTTTGTAAAACTTGAAAATCTTGAGGATAAAACCGGTGAAGATGCAAATTTAGTGCGTGACTTTGATGTATATTATAATAAAGCAACAGGTGAAAGTGTTATATACGCAATTCGCCAAATACGTTATATTTTGGATGATGAAAATAAGACCGTAATATCTGATGCTGCTATATTAAAGAGTATAAATCTGGGAGAATCGTGGGAAGATGCAACAGGAGACCTTGGAATAAATTTAGAAGAAATTGATCGCATCAATAAGGAAATTTTTGCTGCAGAAGAGACCCGTGTTAACCGAGATTTTGTTTCCATTTGGTATTTTAGTCCAGGACGTGCAATGGGCAAATACTTTGCAGGTGTAGAAAAATTTGAAAAACGATATTTTAATTTGCCTCAATTTTATGTACACAACTTTAGTAAAATTGCTATTGATCCTACAAATCCAGAACGAATATATATTATGCATAATGCAGAACATGAAATTTCGATGTTTATTGGTGATGTATGGATGACAGAGAATGATGGGCAAAATTGGATTGCTGCGACAAGAACAGGAACTGGATGGAAGGCTAATAAGAAGTATTGGGATAAACGTAATCAGCCAATTGATGTGAATGTAGAATCGCAACATTATGGAGACATCTATCATGCTCAATTGTATACTAGACAAGGTGCAAGAGATTTGGATATAGATAAAAATGGTAATGTGTATGTGATGTATCGAACATTTATTAAATCAACTGACCATGGCAAAACTTGGAAAAATATTGATTCTATTAGAACTCCTGAAGGTCATTTTGTGGGTCTTGGAAATAGTAATTTACCAGGAAGATATATTGTGACTGATCAAAGAATACAAAATAAGATGTATTTTATTTCCGGAGAAAATAGACTTTTTGTACGAGAAGAAGGCGGAGAAAATTATCTTGAAAATGGTGTTGCAGTCAGAAATATAGTGAACTCACCGGAAAGTGCAGCATGGATTTCTATATCTCCTCATGATATTAATATTATGTATATGTGTATTTTTAGACAAGATCATAATGGAGAATTTTTACGTTCAACAGATGGTGGCGAAAACTGGAGTGTCATTTCTAGAATCTTTGAAATACCAGCAGATAACAGAATTTTTTGGAGGGCATTTATTAAGACTATAATAGTTGATCCTAAAGATCCTAATATAATATATTTTGCAATGTCTGGTGTACCTATAGCCGAACCTGGAGGACCTCAGTTATTAGGAGACTTATATGGAATATGGAAATCTATTGATGGAGGATTTAATTGGTCGCGAGCTAATGAGGGGCTTCCGCATATGCCAAGTGTATTTAATGTTGCATTTGCACCAGGAAACAGTGAAATATTATTTGCAACGTCAACGGCTGGAAGAAAAGTTAAATTAAAATCACCAAATTTAAATACTCTAGATGGATGGACAATAAGTAATATTTCGGATGTTTCCATAGTAACGAATATTTCGAAGAATGCAGCAAGGTTGGCAAATGGAGCAAGCATTTCGCAAAAAATTACAGGACTTCTTCCTAATACAAAATATTGCTTGTCGGCAATTACACGAGTGTGTGCCAATAGTATAGGAATTCTTGCAGTAACAGATGCGGAAATGGTTAATGAAGATGGAATTGCTATGGCAAGGGCTGAGTTTGTAAATGAAAGACTCGATACAATGAGTATATTTTTTACTACTGCCGCAAATCAAACATCTGTTATAATAGGAGCTGCTGCAAAAGACGGCGTTGTTCTTGTGGATAATTTTACTTTACGACCAGCGGGAGGATTGTTTAAATCTACTAATAAAGCAAAAACTTGGACTGCTGTAGAGTCATTTCCTGAAGTTGCACAGGCACTTAGAATTGTCAGTGTGGAAAAGACGGGTAAAATGTATGTTACCACAGGAGATTCAGCATCTGAAGCAAAGCTCGGAGGAGTTTGGGTAACAGATGATGAAGGCGAAACGTGGAATAAAATTTTTGAAATGCCGATAGTGATTTCTGTTGCAATAGACCCTCATAATGATAAGCGAATGATGGTAATTGTACGTGATAATTTTTCGAAATATGATTGCTATAATTGTGGAATTTATTTAACCGAAGATGATTGCAAAACTTGGATTAAAATTAATAAAAATATTGGAAATGCAGCGCAAGTGTTTGATGTGTCATTTGACCCACATCCCGATAAAGTCGATATATTATGGGCTACGAGTAGTGGAGGTGGTTTTTATAAAGGCGTTATTAACAGATAACTAAAATAAAATGTAGCTGTTGTAACAATACATTTGACTACTTATAATATAAAAAGGAACGAGACTATGGAAATATATTTAGATAACGCAGCAACAACAAAGCCTATACAAGAATCGATTGATAGAATGGTTTATGTATTAGAAAAGGTTTTTGGAAATCCATCTTCATTGCATCAAAAAGGGATAGATGCTGAAAAAATCATTAAGGCTGCCGCAGAGTTTTTTGCCGGAAAGCTTGCATGTAATAAAGAAGAGATTATTTTTACATCTGGAGGGACAGAAAGCAATAACTTAGCAATATTGGGAGTTGCAAATGCTTATAAGCGATATGGGAACAAAATTATTACAACAAATATTGAACATAGTTCTGTTAAGGAAACAATGAAATTTTTGTCAAAAAATGGATTTGAAATATATACTCTAAAGGTTGATAACAGAGGATATGTGGATTTGGATGAACTTACTGCAGCGATTGATGAAAATACAATTTTGGTTAGTATAATGCATGTAAATAATGAAATAGGCACGGTTCAAGATATTGCGGCAATTGGAAGTTTAATTAAACGATTGAATAAGAATACATTTTTTCATGTGGATGCAGTTCAGGGATTTGCCAAATATCCTATCTCTGTAAAACAAGCAAAGATTGACTTGCTAAGTGTATCTGCACATAAATTTTATGCACCAAAAGGAGTTGGATTCCTCTATAAAGGTGCAAATGTTAGAGTAAAAAATATAATATTTGGTGGAGGACAACAGAATAATTTGCGATCTGGAACTGAAAATGTGGCTGGAATTGCAGCTATGCAAATTTCTGCAGAAATCATGTTTAAAAAGTATAAAGATTGTCAAGACTCTATGTCAGAAAACAAAAAATATTTTGCAACTAAAATATTAGAAACGATTGAAAATACTAAGGTGAATGGTGATTTAGAAAATGGTGCATTCCATATTTTGAACGTAACTTTTGGAGGTGTTAAGGCAGAAGTGCTATTACATGCGTTAGAAGCAGAGGGAATATTTGTGTCTTCTGGATCTGCCTGCTCATCAAATTCAGTAAAAAAAGAAACCACATTGACTGCTATAGGTGAAAAAGAAGGTGCAATTAGATTTTCATTTGGAGTTGATACTTTAAGAGAAGATTTAGAATATGTATTAAAAGTTTTACAAAAACAAGTAAAAATATTAAAAAGAAATTAAAAAGTAATTTTTGTTGCTGCAGTTGCTTAGGAATAGGATGAATAACTCATGAAAAATGTTTTTTTAATAAAGTATGGTGAACTTGCCATAAAAGGTAAAAATAGGTATATGTTTGAGAATAGACTTTTAGAAACAGTGCGTAAAAATTTAAAAGTTTTGGGAGAATTTAGTGTAAAGAAAGAGCAAGGTAGACTTGTTGCTATACCTAATGATGATGACACAGTTGATGTAGCAATGGTGATCGAGAAATTACAACGAATTTTTGGTATTATTGGTATATGCTATGGAATACGAAAAGATGAATTAACAATGGAAGCGATAAAAGAATTGGCATTGTCTCATATGAAAAAGATATGCGATGAACAAGGATTCGTGACTTTTAAAGTAGAAACAAAACGTGCAGATAAGAGATTTCAACTTAAATCTATGGAAGTTAGCGCAGCAATTGGAGAATTTTTGCTAAATGAATTAGGTGATAGAGTAAAAGTAAATGTGAGAAATCCTCAAATATTGTTGATGGTTGAAATTCGCAACGGTGTTTATGTGTATTCGGCAACTAGTCCTGGAGTTGGCGGAATGCCTTATGGAACCAACGGAAAAGCAACGTTGCTATTGTCTGGAGGTATTGATAGTCCGGTTGCTGGATGGATGATTGCAAAACGAGGTGTAGAAATTAATGCGGTATATTTTCATAGCCCACCTTATACGTCAGAACGAGCTAAAGACAAAGTGATAGAACTTGCAAAGAAGTTGGCAATATATACTGGAGGAATTCGAGTTCATGTTATAAATTTTACTCAAATTCAGCTGGCAATACAAGAGCAATGCCCTATAAATCAGTTGACGATTATAATGAGACGAATTATGATGGAAGTGGCACAGCGCATAGCAGATAAAACGGGTTCTCAGGCGTTGATTACAGGAGAAAGTATTGGTCAGGTAGCAAGCCAGACGTTGCATAGTTTGGTTGTAACTAATGCTGCTGCAGATCGCCCTGTGTTTAGACCTTTGATAGGATTTGATAAACAAGAAATAATTAAGATAGCAGAAAGAATTGACACATTTAACACATCGATTTTACCATATGAAGATTGTTGCACAATATTTGTTCCTGAGCATCCAGAGACTAAGCCTAAACTTGAATATATTATGAAATCTGAAACTAAATTGATAAATATAGAAGAAATGATTACTCAGAGTGTAGAAAGCGTAGAAATTATAGATGTTTAACGAGATTGCACACGATTATATAACGCAATATATTAGAGCATTGGGAAGTGTAAGAACCGGAGTGATGTTGGAAATTGAACAAGAAATTGCAATGGAGAATGCGGGGTATCCAATTATTAAGCCTGAAGTTGCTAGTTTGATTACTGTATTGTTGGCAATGCAAAAACCGGAAAATGTTCTGGAAATTGGGACCAATGTAGGTTATTCTGCAATTCATATGGCAAAATCTTGTGCTGCGAAGATAAAAACTATAGAGAGAAATGAGAAAGTGGCCGCCATTGCAATAAATAATATCAAAAAAGAAGGACTACAAGATAGGATTTTTGTGATTGAAGGAGATGCATTAGATATTTTGCAAACTGTACAAACAGCAAAGTATGATGTAGTATTTATGGATTGTGCCAAAGGGCAATATATTAATTTATTAGAAAATTCCATACGAATATTAAAAACTGGAGGAATTTTAATTGCAGACAATGTATTACATGACGGAGTTGTTGCAAAGTCACGCTACAATATAGATAAAAAAAATCGAACAATTCAGAGACGATTGAAGGAATTTTTATGGGCAATAACGCATAACGAAAACTTAATTTCATCAGTTATTCCAATAGGTGATGGAGTTTCGATAAGCTATAAAAAATAGGGAGGTAACATGATTGAATTACTGGCCCCTGCAGGGTCGATGGAAACACTAATAGCTGCAGTAGAATATGGTGCAGATGCCATTTATATGGGTGGAGGATCTTATGGACTGCGTGCAAAGGCAAAGAATTTTACTAGTGAAGAAATGGTTACAGCAATAGAATATGCACATGCAAGAGGTGTAAAAGTGTATATCACTGCTAACATTTTTGCGCATAACAGTGATTTTGCACATCTGGAAGACTTTTTTAAATTTATAGAACGAGCAGGTGCGGATGCCATAATTGTAGCAGATCCTGGAGTGTTTAGTGTGGCTAAAAAAACTGTGCCAAATCTTGAAATTCATATATCAACTCAGGCAAATAATACGAATTATCATAGTGCAAATTTTTGGATTGAGCAGGGTGCAAGCAGAATTGTTGTTGCCAGAGAGCTCTCGTTTACAGAGATACGAGAAATTTATGAATACATTCCAAAAGATATACCGATAGAAGCATTTGTACACGGAGCTATGTGTATGGCTTATTCTGGAAGATGTTTGCTGAGTAACTATTTAGCAAAACGAGATGCAAACCATGGAGAGTGTGCGCAGCCATGTCGTTGGAATTATAATGTAGTAGAAGAAAAACGACCGAATGAATATATGCCGGTGGAAGAAGATGAGCGTGGAACTTATATATATAACTCACGAGATTTGTGTATGATTGAATATTTGCCAGAGCTTGTAGCAGCAGGAATACAGAGTTTTAAAATAGAAGGCAGAATGAAAACCCCATTGTATGTTGCAACGGTTACAAAGGCTTATAGAGAAGCAATTGATACGTATTTAAAATCACCAGAAGAATATGAAAAGAAAAAGGCATATTTTTTAGAGGAAGTGGGAAAAGCTAGTCATCGTGAATTTACAACAGGTTTTTATCATCATAAGACCACAGAAAATGATCAAACGTATACACATAATTCGTATGTTAGAAATTATGAGTTTAGTGGTATTTTAGTTGATTTTGATAAGGAAAACAAGATTGCGACGATTGAACAGCGACGAAAATTTTCAATAGGAGATACATTAGAAATTCTCTTGCCAAACGAACCGTTTCGTACATTTACGATTGATACAATGACGGATGAAGACGGTGTAGTAGTAGAATCAGCACCGCATCCACAGCAACATATAAAAGTAAAGTTGGATTTTGATATAACTGCACCAGCGATTTTTAGAAAATTAGATACGATTGAGTATAAATAAAACTATAACAAGAATATGTGGTAAAACTTGGAATTATGGAATTAACACTTGATATTATCGGAGGAAAATGGAAACCACTAATAATTTTTCATATTGGTAATAACCAAAAACTACGATATGGAGAATTAAAGCGCCTTGTCCTAGATATAAGTAAGTGAAAGAGTTTTGTCAAGAGAACTTCGTGAGCTTGAAAGCAAAGGAATTATAGTAAGAGATGAATTTAGAGATTAAAAATAGAAAACAAATAAATGAGCCATTGGCACTTATCCCATTTTTAAGTATGGAGAGTGTCTTGCCTCTTTTCATTTACCAACAATTTTTAAAAAATTAGATACGATTGAGTATAAATAAAATTATAACAAAGACATTGCAAAATACTTAAAAATAAAGTAAAATATTGGATATATTTAATGTAAAAGGGAGGCTTTTATAATGAATTTTAAAAAATATTTTAAGGTGTTTGGAGTAATGGCAATGACAGTTATGACTGCATCGACGAATGCAATAGAACTGAAACCAGAAGCAACAGACGCAGAGGTTGCAGCTCACTCGTTTAAATTAATCTCATTTGAAGCTGGTGAACCAGAACTTAAGATTACAACGAGTAAGGGGGCAGCTGGCAATGTATCATATGAATTTTCAGATGAGTATGTAACAGAAGGAGATGTATCGTTAAAAGTACGATATGAAGAAGGTTCTTCTGCAAATGTGGCTATAGCAAGAGCAGATGGTACGACTTGGGATTTTAGTGATGACAGAATGATTTTGGCATATGATGTTACAAACCCAAGTGATGTATCTGGAAGACTGGTAACAACTTTTAAATATAATGGAGGAAGCATATCGTACCAAAATTATGTGCCGGCCAATGCAACGAGAACAGTATATTGTGTATTAAATGAAGATCAATATAATATAGGTGCCGATACGTTGCCATCACCTGTGGGAGACGATGGAATTGTTATAGCAAAAGGATGGGGTGGAAGTAATTTTGATCCTTCGTCAATTTCATCAATTTCGCTTAGATATTCTTTGGACGATGTGGGGTATTACATATTTGACAATTTTAGAGTTGTGAAAAATCCATTACTAAATCCATCTATAACTTATGCAAACATCGTTGATGAATTTGGGCAATATACAAGGGCAGAGTGGGACAATAAAATACATTCTGAGGAAGAATTGCTTGCTGCAGCAGAAGCGGAAAGGATTCAAAATGATATCTGGATAGCAGAAAGTCTTGCACGTACGGATCGCTCCCAATATGGTGGATACAAAAATGAGGATTTGAGACAAGAAGCAACGGGACATTTTTATACTACCAAAATTGATGACAAATGGACATTGATCGATCCAGATGGATACCCTTTCTTCTCAACAGGATTCGGAATTGTTCGTAAAAATGGAATGGATACTTGGGTTTCGGGAAGAGAATATATGTATGATTTGCCAGAAAAAACGAGTAAACTTGGAGATCATTATTCAAGACTCAATAATACAATTCAGCCACCAGCTGGGTTTAAATCTGGCGAAGGATATAATCATTATGGAGCAAACCTTGAGCGTAAATTTGGTGATGATTGGCTAAAAGAATGGGCCAATGATGCAGTTCGTAGATTCGAAGCGTGGGGAATCACTTCGATTGGGGCATGGGCAGAGCCGAGTTTATTTTTTGGCAAAGGTTCAGAACACAAAACTCCATATACGGCATTTACCTGGACTACAAATAGTGCAAACGGTACACACGTAAGATTGTACGATACCGTTCCGGATGCGTTTGACCCTGAATTTGCTAAGTCTGCTAGAAAATCGATTATAGATCAAGCAGTTAAATATGGAATTGATGAGGATCCATATTGCTTTGGGTTGTATGTAGATAATGAGTATAAGTGGGGAAATAATATGTCAAATAATCCTCTGGTAAATGCGATATTTGATGATGATGTTGCAAATGCAAAAAGTTATGCGAAGCGTCATTTTGTAGAGGTGCTAGAGGAAAAATATGGTACAATTTCTGCACTTAATGTAGCATGGGGTAGTAAATTAGCTTCATTTGAAGAGTTAGGAAAGCCTTATAAAGGAAAGATTGCGGCAGAAGATGCGGGAATGATAGTAGGATTGCTTGCTGATAAATATTATTCGGTTATAGATGAAATCCTCAATGAATTATTGCCAGGAACTATGTATTTGGGATCTAGAAATACAGAATTTGGAACGCCGATTGAGGTAGTTAAAGCGGCCACAAAGTACGTTGATATATTGAGTTTCAATAATTATAATCCAGATGTTATTCGTGAAAATTTTAAAACGGAAGAATATGATATGCCAATGATGATTGGAGAGTTTAATTTTTCGTCTCAAGATGCTGGAGTTTTTGGAATGAATGGAACTACAGTTCAAACTCAGGAAGAAAGAGCAAAGTCGTATATTAAGTATGTAGAATCTGCATTAACAAGTGGCGATTTTGTAGGTGTGCATTGGTTCCAATATTATGATAAGCCAATTTTGGGACGTTCTTGGGATGGTGAAAACACTAGCACTGGATTTGTAAATGGTACGGACCAACCATATGAAAAATTAGTAGAAGCATCAAGGTATTTGTATGATACAATGTATGAAACAATGTTTAATCACGTGCCAATGACGACGATTGATATTTTGAACGATAAAATTAATATGAGCGTGGGAACAACAGCACAGCTTGATGTAAAAACGAGCCCTGCAAATTTGCAAGATGATATAAATTATTATACGTCTAATGCTTATGTTGCAAAGGTTGATGACAATGGCGTTGTAACTGCAGTTACAGAGGGAGAGGCAACTATTACCGCTAGAAGTGCCAGTGATTTATTTGTGATTACTTCGGCTAACATTACAGTGGGAGATGATCGAAATCAACGCAATATAGAGTTTGCTGATGTTGCAAAAGAAAGTACTGTTGCTGTTGGAAATACAATAAATCTTGCGGAGTATGCAGAATTTACAAATGTTACAGCAGGGGAAGTTGAATGGAAATCTTCGAAAAAAGCTATAGCAACGGTTTCGAGTAATGGTGTGGTCACTGCGCATCAACCTGGCAGAGTTAATATTGTAATAAAAGATAAGAATGGATATGCAACGGATTCTATTAATTTAGTAGTAAAATAGGTCAATTTTAAAGTTTCTGGGTGGATTAACTGCTCAGAAACTTTTTTAGTGAAATTTATTTTTAAAAAGCCTTGCAGAATATACTTTGGTAAATTATACTAATATTTGCAGGTTAATAAATGTGTTAGATACAAATGTTAATACTTAATCAATCAAAAAGGAGTTTGAACAATGGCAAAGAAGCTTTATACAATAAATACAGTGAACAATTTTATGGATATTATTTATACACCTCATATAAAAAAATATGCTGATGAAGTGGGAAATCTCACAGTTTATAATATAATGGATGATAGTTTGTTACGTTCAACATTGGATGATGGTGGTGTATCTCCCGCAACCGCATCGAGAATGTTCAATTACGCTAAGGCGGCAGAAGAGTCTGGTGCGGATGGAATCATTGTTACTTGCACTTCTGTCAATCTGGCTACTAAATGGATTCGACCATTTTTAAATATTCCAATTATAAATATCGAAGAACCAGTTGCAGAAATGGCTGTAGCAGCAGGGAAGAAAATTGGTATCATTGCAACATTGCCTACAAGTCCAGCAGCAATTGAGAGAGTGATTCGTGAAAAAGCAGCTGAGCTGGGTAAAGAGGTAGAAATTGTCATTCGCGTTGCAGATGGTGCCTTCGACGTGCTTTGTGCAGGGGATAGACCTCGCCATGATGCAATGATTAGAGAGCATTTATATAGTTTGGCAGATGAAGTTGATTGTATAGCTTGTGCTCAAATTTCAATGAGTCTTCTTGAGCATGATGAACTGAAAGTGCCTATTTTTAAAATTGGTCGCTCTGGAATGGAAAGAATTGATGAATTGATGAACAAACAATAGAAAAGGAAATATGGTAACAATGGCAGATAAACAATTAGTTGCAAGGTTAAAAGCGCAGGCAAAAACTGTTCGATTAACTTTGTTAGAAATGATTTATAAAGCACAATCTGGACATCCAGGAGGAAGTCTTTCGGCTACTGAATTTATGACAGCATTATATTTTAATGAATTAAAAGTAGATCCCCAAAATCCAAAGTGGGAAGATAGAGATCGTTTTGTGTTGTCAAAAGGACATGTATGCCCAGTGTTATACACTTGTTTAGGTCTGAGAGGATATTTTGATACAGAGATCTTAGGGACTTTACGAAAAGAAGGATCAATTTTGCAAGGACATCCAGATATGAAACGTTGCCCAGGTATCGATATTTCGACTGGTTCATTGGGGCAAGGGATTTCTGTTGCAGTTGGAATGGCTATTGCAGGAAAACGTGATGCAAAAAATTATAGAGTATTCACATTATTAGGTGATGGAGAGACTAACGAAGGGCAGGTTTGGGAGGCAGCACAGACTGCAGCTAAATATCAACTAGATAATCTTGTAGTTATAGTTGATAATAATAATTTACAAAATGACGATAGTTGTGATGTAGTTATGCCAACGTTGGATCTTGCTAAAAAATTTGAAGCATTTGGTTTTGAGACTTTTGCGATAGATGGTCATGATATGAATGCCGTGTTAGATGCTTTTGCAGCTGCCAGAAATAAAAATGGAAAGCCAAAGTGTATAGTGGGCAAGACTGTAAAAGGTAAGGGCGTTTCTTATATGGAAAACGTAGTGATCTGGCATGGAATGGCTCCAAATGATGATGAGTATGCCAAAGCTATTAAAGATATTGAGGAAGGTGTATTCTAAATGGAAAGAACGTATATTGCAACACGAGATGGTTACGGTGACGAAATACTAGAGCTAGGCAGAGAAAACAAGAACATCTATGTAGTAGATTGTGATATAGGAAAGTCTTGCAAAACTGTACCTTTTAGCCAAAATTTGCCAAATCAACATGTCAATGTGGGAATAGCTGAGCAAAATGCTTGTGGAGTTGCAGCAGGGTTAGCTACTACTGGAAAAATTCCATTTGTTACAAGTTATGCTGTGTTTGGATCGATGCGAATGAGCGAACAAATTCGTCAAGAAGTATGTTATCCAAACTTGAATGTTAAAATTGCTTGCTCGCATGGTGGATTTACTCCAGCTAATGATGGTGCAAGTCATCAGGGAATTGAAGATATGGGAATTTTGAGAACGATTCCAAATATGACAGTTTGTATGCCAGCCGATTATTATGCAACGAGAAAATTGGTTCGCGCGGCAGCTGAGTATTATGGACCTGTATATCTAAGATTTACTCGCGATCCTATTCCTGTGATTTATGATGAAAACGCTACTTTTGAATTGGGCAAGGCAAATAAATTGATGGATGGAACTGATATAACGATCATTGGAAATGGGGATGTCCTAAATTTAGCTTATGCTGCGGCAAAATTATTGGCAGCGGAGGGTGTGAGTGTAGCTTTATTTGATATGCATACGATTAAGCCATTGGATGTTGCGGTTGTTAAGGAAGCAATAGAGGTTACTGGAAAAATTGTAACTGTAGAGGATCATAACATTTTGAATGCTTTGGGAAGTGCGGTCTGTGAAGTTGTTGCAGAAGCAGGAGCTGGAATTGTGAGACGGATAGGAATACAGGATCAATTTGGAGAGTCCGCACCATATGAAAGTTTGCTAAAGAAAAATGGAATTACTGTAGAAAATATTGTTGCAGTGAGCAAAGAACTGCTAGCCATGTAGATTGTGAAGAAAGGAATTATTATGAAAATAGTAGTTTTAGATGGGTTTACACTGAATCCAGGAGATTTGAGCTGGAAAGAGTTAACGAATATTGCACCAACAACGATTTACGATAAGACAGAAGATGTAGACATTGTGAGTAGAATTGGTGACGCAGACATTGTATTTACAAATAAAACTCCAATTACTAAAGAAACAATTGAGAAGACAAATATTAAGTGGATTGGAGTATTGGCAACGGGATATAACGTGGTTGATATTGATGCGGCATCAGAAATTCCCGTTTGTAATGTTCCGACTTACGGAAATGATGCAGTAGGACAGTTTGCAATTGCGTTATTGCTAGAGTTATGTCATCATATAGGGCACCATAATTATCGTGTTAGACATGAGAATGCATGGCAAAAATGCGGCAACTTCTGTTTTTGGGATTATCCGTTAATAGAGCTTGCGGGAAAAACAATTGGTATTATTGGGCTTGGCAGAAATGGTCAGGTGACTGCAAAAGTTGCAAAGGCATTGGGAATGAACGTAATAGCTTATGACAAATTTGTGAATATGGAACTAGAAAAAGAGGGATACAAATATGTATCAGAAGATGAATTGTTCAAACAAGCAGATGTTATTAGTCTACACTGTCCATTGTTTCCAGAGAATACTGGCATAATTTGCAAAGAGAATATAGCCAAAATGAAAGATGGAGTAATGATTATTAATACGGCGCGTGGAGGATTAGTGAACGAGCAAGACTTAGCCGAAGCATTAAATAATGGAAAAGTGGCAGGTGCGGGGCTTGATGTTGTTTCTACAGAGCCGATAGCAGATGATAATCCATTACTTACTGCACAAAATTGCATTCTAACGCCTCATATTGCGTGGGCACCTAAAGAATCTAGAGGTCGCCTATTAGATATTGCAGTAAATAATTTAAAGGAATTTTTAAAAGGAAATATTATAAATCGAGTAAATTAAAGATACAGAAGCGTAAAAACGAACTATCTCCAGCAACAGTGATCTTACAATAATTTTGAATCACTGCTTCTGGAGTTTTTTGACTGCTTTATGATGGTATAATAGAGAATTCGAATAATAAAATTCTTATAGACAAAATAAAGTATAGGACTTATAATACGAAAAAGGAGGTAATGATATGATAAATGGATTTACACAAGTTTCGTGTGATTTTGTGAGAGAAATTGATGCGAAAGTATACCAGTTTGTTCATAACAAAACAAATGCAAAAATTTTATATTTTAATAATGATGATTTACACAAAACATTTGGAATAGGATTTAGAACGCCTACTTCAGATAGTACAGGTGTACCGCATATTATGGAGCATTCAGTTCTTTGCGGCTCGCGAAAATTTGACATTAAAGATCCGTTTGTGGAGCTTGCAAAGGGTTCGTTAAACACATATTTAAATGCTATGACATATCCTGATAAAACTTTATATCCTGTTTCTAGTGAAAACGATAAAGACTTTCATAATTTGATGGAAGTATATCTAGATGCAGTTTTTTTTCCGAACATTTATAAAAATGAATTTTTATTGATGCAGGAAGGTTCTAGAATTGAGTTGGCAGAGCTAGAAGGTGAGCTTGAGTATAAAGGTGTTGTATATAATGAAATGAAAGGGGCTTTTTCATCTCCAGAAGAAGTGCTGTTTAGAAAAGTTAAAGAGTCTCTGTTTAAGGATACTCAATATAGATATGAATCGGGTGGCTGTCCAGATAAAATTGTAGATTTAACATATGAAGATTATATTGATTATCACAAAAAATATTATCATCCTTCTAATTGCTATATCGGGCTGTATGGAAAAATGGATATTGAAGAAGTTTTGGAATTTATTGATAAAGACTATTTGAGTCATTTTGATTATCAGGTAATTGATTCAAAAATTTTAACACAGGTACCATATAATAATATTATAACAGAAAAATTTCCGTATTCTGTGAACCAAAAAAAAGGTGATCAGCTATATTTGTCTCTCAATTTTGCAATGGGAGAAGCTACAGATAGGCTTTTTACGCTTTCTATGAGTATTTTAGAGCATATTTTGCTGGATACTTCTGCTTCTCCGCTCAGAAAAGCGCTGATAAAAGCAGAAATTGCAGAGGATGTATTTGGAGTATTTCAATCGCATATAAAACAACCAATTTTTAGTATTATTGCCAAAAACGCAGACAGTACTAAGGAAAATCAATTTTATCAAATCATTTATGAAACACTTAAAAAGCTTGTAGCAGAAGGGATAGATGATAATTTAGTATTGGGAGCTATTCAGGTTAAAGAATTTTCTATGCGTGAAGGAGAATCTAGAGGATATTCTAAAGGGTTACATTATTTTGTTGCTAGCATGAAAGGGCTTATTTATGATGATGATCCACTTGAGCAATTAAAATATGAAAAAGCATTAATGTATATAAAAAATTCAATTGCAGATGGATACTTTGAAAGCCTAATCCAAAAGTATTTCTTGGATAACACTCATGGATCACAGGTGATACTGTATCCAGAAGAAGGTCTTAGTGAACGTGAAGATGAAAATGTTAAGAAAAAATTACAAAAAATAAAAGCTGATATGTCTGATGCAGAACTAAAAATGCTTGTTGAGAAAACTAAAGCATTTAAAGAGTTTCAGAGTGCTCCAGATAAACCTGAAGAAGTTGCAAAAATTCCGCTTTTGTCAAAAGATGAGCTTTCAAAAAATGTTATTTTTCCAAGATATAATGTAATAAGTAAGGACAGCAAAGAATATATTATATCTAAACTAAAAACTAATAAAATTTGTTATTTGAGTTTCTATATAAATCTGGAAGGTATTGAAGATGAATTGATACCATATATGGGTATTTTGACTGCAATGCTAGGAAAGCTTGATACTGTTAATTATTCATATGAAGATTTGTCATCGAATATCAATATGTATCTTGGAAATATGGATTATAATATTCAAGGTATAGCAAATATAAAAACTGAGGGTGAAGATGAGCGATATTTTATTGTAAAATCTAAGGCACTAACTGAATATATTGATAAACAATTACATTTATTTGATGAAATTATTACGAAAACTAAATTTGATGATACGGTAAGATTGCTAGAACTTTTGAAGGAACTGCGATCAATGATGCAGATGTTTTTATCGAGTGAAGGACATAAGGTGGCCATTACAAGGTTGCTTTCTAACTTTACTGCCTTAGGAAGTTTTGAAGAGGAAAGTAAGGGATTAGTTTTTTATCATGTAGTTGAAGAAATCGTTGATAATTGGAGTAATAAGAAAGAAACTTTTGTAAATAATTTAAGAAAAGCCTATCAAAAATTGTGTACTTGCGATAGAATACAGGTTGGTATAACAGTTGATAACGAAAATGAAATTTTGGATAAAGTGCATGAAGTGGTGATGGCATTGCCTGATAATAGTGTTGACGATGTGTCTGCAAGTTTCAAAGATACAGAGGTTAAGGAAGCTATTGTTTCTTCAGGAAATGTTAATTATGTGGCAATGGGATATAATTTTAAGGATTTGGGATATTCATATAGCGGAAGCTTGCAACTATTAAAATCAGTATTGTCGATGGATTATTTATGGACTAATGTGCGTGTTAAAAATGGAGCTTATGGCTGTTTTTGTGATTTTAGAAGATCTGGAAATGTGTATTTTACATCATATCGCGATCCTAATATTAAGGAAACGTTAGATGTGTATCGTGAAATTGCTAATTATGTAAAAAATCTAAATTTAAGCGACAGAGAATTGCTACAATATTTGATCGGAACTATTAGCGCCCAAGATTTTCCATTTACTGCCTATACTGAGGGCTCAACAGCGCAGATATATTATTTTGCACATGTTACGAAAGAAATTTTACAAAAATCGCGTGATGAATTATTTGAAACTACTAACGAAACATTACAAGGATTTTCAGAGTTGCTTCAAGCGGTTATTGATAAAAATCAATATTGTGTATTTGGTAACGCAATAAGTATAGACCAGAATAAACAATTATTTACTACTATTACCGAAATATAGAATGTTGTTATGAAACAATTGTGAAATGAGGAGTTTAATGAAAATTTATATTAGTGCTGATATAGAAGGTATTTCTAGTATATCAACTTGGCAAGAGTCTGATATGAAGGCTCCTTCAGAAGCATGTGCTAGAATGACCAGAGAGGTTTGCGCAGCATGTGAGGCTGCCATTGAAATGGGTGCTACTGAAGTTTTAGTAAAAGATGCTCATGGATATGGCAAAAATATATGCCATGAAGATTTGCCAACTCAGGTGAAATTGATGTCTGGATGGGCAAATCATCCGTATAATATGGTTGAAGGAATAGATGAAAGTTATGAAGGGGTAGTGTTCTTAGGATATCATTCTGCAGCTAGCACCCCGGACTCACCCTTATCACATACACTAGATACAAGGCTTGCTAAGGTAACATTAAATGGTGAAATTGCAAGTGAATTTTTAATTTATCATACCTTGACAAATAGTCTGAATGTTCCTACCTTATTGGTAACTGGAGACGGAGGAATAGTTCGCGAAGTATCCGAACTTGATCCTAATATAGAAGCGGTTGCAGTAAAAGAAGGATTTGCTGGAGCAATGATTAGCAATCACCCAGCAATGGCTTGTAAGGAAATTAAAGAGGCTTTGAAAAGAGGAATTTCAAAAAGAGATTCTATTGAGATGCCTATGATAGATGAGTTTACGCTAGAAGTTACATTTAAGGAGCACAAAGAAGCTTATAAATATAGTTTTTTTCCTCATGCAACACAAGTCAACTCGCATACTATAAAAATTCAATCAGAAAATTATCAGGATATATTAACATTTTTATTATTTATTTAAGGAGTGAAAATGATGGCAAAATCAAAAATTACGATGGATGGAAATACAGCGGCCGCATATGCCGCATATGCGTTTACGGATGTCGCGACAATCTATCCGATAACTCCGTCAAGCACTATGGCAGAGGTCATGGATGAGTGGAGTGCCAATGGTAAAAAGAATATTTTTGGCCAACGTGTTAGTGTAGTAGAAATGCAATCTGAAGCTGGTGCGGCGGGAGCATTTCATGGCTCGTTGCAAGGAGGCGCGTTAACTAGCACTTTTACTGCATCACAAGGGCTGCTGCTTATGATTCCGAATATGTATAAAATTGCCGGTGAGCTTCTTCCCGGAGTATTTCACGTGAGTGCAAGAGCACTGGCAGCGCAAGCATTATCAATATTTGGTGATCACCAAGATGTTATGGCGGCAAGACAAACAGGCTGCGCCTTGATTGCATCGGGGTCTGTTCAGGAAGTTGCCGATCTTGCACCAGTAGCACATTTGGTAGCGATAAAAGGAAGTTTGCCAGTAATTCATTTCTTTGATGGATTTAGAACTTCACATGAAATTCAAAAGGTAGAGGTGCTTGATTATTCTGATTATGAAGAAATGTTGGATAAAGATGCACTGGCTAGATTTAGAGAAAAAGCACTTTCTCCAGAGCACCCTGTAACAAGAGGAACTGCTCAAAATCCTGATATTTATTTTCAAACTAAGGAAGCTTCAAACAAATATTACATTAAACTGATAGATTATTTCGAAGAATATCTTCATAAAATTAGTGAAAAAGTAGGTAGAAATTACAAGTTATTTAATTATCATGGTGCGGCAGATGCAACAGATATATTGATTGCGATGGGATCTGTAACAGAGACGATTGATGAAACTGTAGATAAATTGAATGCAGAAGGGCAAAAGGTTGGAGTTGTAAAAGTACATTTATTTAGACCATTTAGCACTAAGCATTTGTTGGAAGCGATTCCGCAAACTGTTGAAAGAATTTGCGTATTGGACAGAACTAAAGAACCTGGCGCAGCAGGAGAGCCACTTTATCTCGATGTTAGAAATGCTTTCTTTGATAGCGATAGAAAAGTAAAAATAATTGGTGGACGTTATGGATTGGGATCAAAAGATACTACCCCAAAACATATTAAAGCAGTATTCAATAACTTAGCAGGAAAGCAGATGAATGGATTTACAGTTGCAATCGATGATGACGTTACGCATCTTTCTATTCCGATAGATGAACAATTTAGTATTGCTCACCCGGGGACTGTACGCTGTAAATTCTGGGGATTAGGTTCTGACGGTACTGTTGGTGCAAATAAGCAGGCGATTAAAATTATTGGTGAAACCACGGATAAATACGTTCAGGCATATTTTGCGTATGACTCTAAAAAATCTGGTGGCATAACTGTTTCGCATCTTAGATTTGGGGATACGCCAATACGTTCGACATATCTAATTGATGAAGCGGACTATATTGCATGTCATAATCAGTCTTATGTAGAAGAATACGATGTTTTAAAAGGGCTTAAAAAAGGCGGAACTTTTGTATTGAACTGTGTTTGGGAGCCAGAAGATGTTGAAAATCATATTTCAGCCAAAATGAAAAAATATATTATGGAAAATGATATCAACTTCTATATAGTTAATGCGACAAAAATTGGAGAAGAAACTGGTCTTGGGAAACGTATTAATATGGTTATGCAAACTATTTTCTTTAAATTAGCGAATATTATTCCATTTGAAGAAGCGCGAGAAGAGCTTAGACATTCTGTAGAAAAAGCGTATGGCAAAAAGGGTGAAAAGATTGTTGCCATGAATTTTGAAGCAATTGATATGAGTGTAAGCGCACTTGTAAAAATGGATATTCCAGATAATTGGAAAAACTCTGTAGATGCTGAACAAAGCCACGATCAAGTACCTGATTTTATTAAAAATGTTGTATTTCCTATGAATGCTCAGGAGGGAGATAATCTGCCAATTAGCATATTTAATGGGTACGAAGATGGAACTTTCCCTTGTGGAACGGCCGCATATGAAAAGCGAGGTATTGCGATTGATGTACCAGAATGGAATGTAAATAACTGTATCCAGTGTAATCAGTGTGCATTCATTTGCCCGCATGCTTGTATTAGGCCAGTATTAGTAAATGCAGATGAAAAAGCTGCCGCTCCTGAAACTTTTGAGACCAAAAAAGCAATTGGCAAAGTATTTGAAGGACTGGAATATAGAATACAAGTGAGCCCATTGGATTGTACGGGGTGTTCAAACTGCGTAGATATTTGTCCGTCTAAAAATAAGGCATTGGCAATGAAGCATATTGGAGATTTGGTTGAGAAAGAAAATATAAATTGGGAGTATGCAGCAAAGAGCGTATCATATAAAGGTGATCTGGTTGAAGGTAAAACTGTGAAGGATAGTCAGTTTAAAACTCCTTTAATCGAATTTTCTGGGGCATGTGCAGGATGCGGTGAAACTCCTTACATTAAACTTGTAACTCAATTATTTGGAGACCGAATGGTTATTGCAAATGCAACAGGATGTTCTTCGATTTGGGGAGGCTCTGCACCAGCAACTCCTTATACTACTAATCATGAAGGCAAAGGACCAGCATGGGCAAACTCATTATTTGAAGACAATGCGGAATATGGATATGGGATGGCTCTTGCAGATAAGCAACTACGAAATAAGCTAGAAGATGACATGCAAGCTTTGATACTAATGGATATCGATCAATCTGCTAAAGAGGCATTTTCAAACTGGATTGCTAATAAAAATAACAGTGCAGGTTCGAGAGATGCGGTAGCAAAAGTATTGAAAGCGCTTGAAGGCAACTTTGGTGGAGATGCAAAAGTATTGGTAGAAAATATTAAGGAGCGCAAAGATCATTTGGTTAAACGTTCTCAATGGATTCTTGGTGGAGACGGTTGGGCATACGACATTGGATATGGTGGACTCGATCATGTTATGGCTTCTGGTGAAAATGTAAACGTGCTTGTATTTGATACAGAGATTTATTCTAATACTGGAGGTCAATCTTCTAAGGCTACTCCAGCTGCAGCGATTGCCAAGTTTGCAGCGTCTGGTAAAAAAACTGGCAAGAAAAATCTGGGAATGATGATGATGAGCTATGGGAATGTTTATGTTGCGCAAGTGGCAATAGGTGCAGATAAAAATCATCTAATTAAAACATTGTTAGAAGCAGAAGCATATGACGGGCCTTCGATTGTCATTGCGTATTCTCCTTGTATCAGCCAGGGTATTAAGCAGGGAATGGCATGTTCAATTAAAAATACCGCGGATGCTGTTAAAGCGGGATATTGGCATTTATATAGATTTAATCCGGATCTAAAAGAAGAAGGAAAAAATCCATTTACTCTCGATTCGAAGGAACCATCTGAAAGCTTTTTAGATTTTATTATGAATCAAGTTAGATACTCGGCACTTACTCAGTTGTATCCAGAAGAAAGTGATAGGCTGTTTGATAAGACAGAACAAGATGCAAAAGATAGATATGAAAGTTATAAAAAATTGGCTGAGTAATAAAATTTCCCTCCTAATGTTTTAGGGGGGGTTTTATTTTGGCATAACAAGCAACCTCTTGACAAATTTAGGATTTAATGGTATTTTTATAAAGACAAAAAATCGTATAAAGGGGGATATGTATGAGATTATTGAAAACCGAGAAGTATAAAAATACGATCTATAATCGCTTATTTATCACAGGAATCATTGCAATAATACAAGTGATAATATTCTTAGTATTATTTTTTAGATTCTTGGAAGTATCTGTTTTAGTGGGGTCAGCGTTATATGTATTATCGTTAATATTTATTATATATTTGATAGGAAATGATGAACCAGGAGCATATAAGGTCAGTTGGATTGTTATAATCCATTTATTACCATTATTAGGAATTTTACTTTATTTGTTATGGGGCGAAAAATCATCTTCAAAAAAATTAAACGAAAAGGTAAATGCGTCAGTTGAAGAAATAAAGAGATATTTGAAAGAAGATGATGAAACAAATAGCAGTCTCTATACAGAAAATCCGCGTGCTTACTCTACAACAACATACTTAAAGGCAGCAACACATTATCCGGCTTTTCGTGGAACAGATGTAAAATATTTTTCACTTGGAGAACATTATTTTCATGATATGTTGGAAGAGTTAATTAAGGCAGAAAAATTTATTTTCTTGGAATACTTTATTGTATCTGAAGGATATATGTGGGGGGAAATACTTAGTAGATTAAAACAAAGAGCAGAGGCAGGCGTAAAAGTTTATATTATGTATGATGATATGGGATGTATTACGACATTACCGTGGCAATATAGAGAAGAGCTAGAGAATGTACATCCTAATATTAAGTGTGGAGTATTTAACAGAATTAAACCTATCGTAGGATTAGTCGCGAATCATCGTGACCATAGAAAAATTTTGGTTATAGATGGAAAGATAGGATTTACAGGAGGAATAAATTTAGCTGATGAATACATCAATGAAGTAGTTAGATTTGGTCATTGGAAAGACACTGGAATTAGACTTGAAGGACCTGCAGTATGGGGGTTAACTTGCTTATTTATTGAAATGTGGAATGTGGCTTCTGATATTCATTTGGTACCATCAGAGTATAAGGTAGAAACTGCATATTATGAAAATGCAGGGTTTGTGCAGCCATTTGGAGATAATCCACTTGATGATGTAACAGTGGGGCAAAATGTTTATGTGGACATAATTAACCAGGCGAAAGAAAATATTTATATAATGACACCATATTTAATTTTAGATGATATTACTAAAAATGCGCTTATTTTGGCAATTAGACGTGGAGTAGATGTAAATATTTTAACTCCGGGAATACCCGATAAAAAGGCAGTGTTTAGAATAACTCGTACAAATTATATATCATTATTAAGAGCAGGCGCAAAAGTTTATGAATATACTGAAGGATTTTTGCATGCCAAATCTATTGTTGCAGATGGAACTATAGGAATGATAGGTACAATTAATTTGGATTATAGAAGTTTATATTTAAATTTTGAGTGTGGCGTATATATGTATAATAATCCGGCGATTACGGCGCTCGAAGATGATAAAAAGCAGACTATTGCCGTAAGTAAGAGAGTGGAATTAGAAGATGTGGAATTAGGGCTTGGAGGACGTGCGATAAATGCGATCTTAATGATATTTGCACCGTTTATGTAAAAAAGGGTTTGTGAAAAATTAAATAAGGCGTTGACTTATCGCTGAATAGTTCTTATAATTTAGGAGCTAGGAGGCGATTTTTTAATGTATAAAATACTTGAAAAACAGAGATTAAGTGAGCAAGTTGTACGTATGAAAATTGACGCACCCAATGTTGCGAAGAAAGCATTAGCAGGTCAATTTATTATTTTGAGAGTTGATGAAGATGGTGAAAGAATACCACTGACTGTTGCTGACTATGATAGAGGGGCTGGTACAGTTTCTATTATTTTTCAAGAAGTTGGATATACTACTATAAAACTTGGTAAAAAAGAAGAAGGAGAATATATTCAGGACTTTGTTGGACCTCTTGGACTAGCCTCTGAAGTGGAGGAGTATAAAGGCAAGAGAGTTTGCGTAATTGGCGGAGGTTTGGGCTGTGCAATTGCCTATCCTCAAGCAAAGGCTTTCTATGAAGCAGGAGCAATTGTTGATGTTATTGCTGGTTTTAGAAATAAGGATCTTGTTATTTTAGAAAAAGAAATGGGCGCATGTTCAAAAAAACTTACTATTATAACAGATGATGGTTCTAATGGCAAAAAAGGGCTTGTGACGGATGTATTAAAAGAAGAAATAGAAAGTGGTGCACACTATGATTTAGTGATTGCTATTGGACCGCTTGTTATGATGAAATTTGTATCCTTAGCAACAAAGCCATATGGAATTAAAACCATTGTAAGTATGAATTCAACTATGGTAGATGGCACTGGAATGTGTGGTTGCTGCAGACTGACTGTTGATAATAAAACTAAATTTGCTTGTGTTGATGGGCCAGATTTTGATGGTCACTTAGTGGATTTTGATGAAACTATTAGAAAGTCTAGAATGTATCACGACCATGAAAGAAGTCAATGTAGTTTGGAGGGATTTAAAAATGCCTAATATGTCAAAAGTAAAAGTGCCAATGCCTGAACAAGCGCCAGACATTAGAAACAAAAACTTTGCAGAAGTTACTTTGGGATATACAGATAAGGACGCTTTAGAAGAAGCTGATAGATGCTTAAATTGCAAACATAAGCCGTGTATGAAAGGATGTCCTGTTAATGTACAAATTCCAGAATTTATTTCTGCTATTAAGGCTGGAGAATTTAAAAAAGCAAATGATATTATAAAAGAAACCTCTTCTTTGCCAGCTGTGTGCGGACGTGTGTGCCCTCAAGAATCTCAATGTGAAAAGTATTGTGTACGTGGAATTAAAAATGAGCCTGTGGGAATTGGTAGATTGGAGAGATTTGCAGCGGATTGGGCGATGGAAAATTTTGCCGAAAAGTCTCAAAAACCGGCAGCAAATGGACATAAAGTAGCGGTTGTTGGAGCAGGACCAGCAGGATTAACCTGTGCGGGAGACCTTGCTTTAATGGGTTATGATGTTACAATATTTGAAGCTTTCCATGTTGCAGGTGGAGTTTTGATGTATGGAATTCCGGAATTTAGACTTCCGAAAGCATTAGTTCAAAAGGAAATCAATAGCCTAAAAGAATTAGGTGTGAAAATTGTTACAAACTTTGTTGTAGGAAAATCGGAAACCATTGATGACTTATTAGCAGATGGATATGAAGCGGTGTTTGTAGGTTCTGGTGCAGGGCTTCCTAAATTTATGAATTTGCCTGGCGAAAATTTAAATGGAGTTTATTCTGCAAATGAATATTTAACTCGTATCAACTTGATGAAAGCGTATGAAGATGGTGCAGCAACTCCTATTTATCATGCAAAGAATGTAGCTGTCTTTGGCGGAGGTAATGTCGCGATGGATGCAGCTCGCTCAGCCAAGAGAATGGGTGCAGAAAATGTTTATATCGTATATCGTAGATCTGAAAATGAATTGCCAGCTAGAGCAGAAGAAGTTCATCATGCTAAAGAAGAAGGAATTATATTTAAAATATTATCTAATCCTAATGAAATTATTGGCGATGAAAATTTCTGGGTTAAGGCTATCAAATGTGATACGATGGAGCTTGGCGAGCCAGATGAAAGCGGAAGGCGTTCTCCAGTGAAAGTTCCAAACGCAGAATTTATATTGGATGTTGATTGCGTAATTGTATCTATTGGAACATCTCCAAATCCAATCATTCCAAGCTCAACACCAGATTTAACGACTAACCGATGGGGTTGCGTTGTAGCTGATGATGCGGGAATAACTGAGAAGCCGGGAGTTTTTGCTGGTGGGGATGTTGTAACAGGAGCAGCGACCGTGATTTTAGCTATGGGTGCAGGTAAAAATGCAGCTGCAGCTATGGATGAATATATTAAAAAACGATAAAAAAAAGGTGCCGCAATTAATTTTGTAGCACCTTTTTATATTTAACGTGTAGTATATTCTTTAACTATTTCAGCAAGATCAATACCAGTTAAGCTTTCAACGACTTCTGGTACTTGTGCGATGATGTTTGTAAGACCTTTGGTAAACTTGGCAGAAGCGCCGGTGGAGTTGTCACCGCCATTGTCTATGATAACCATTTTCTCGGTTTGAGCAAGAGGTTTCGCAATGTTGGCAGCAATCTCCGGAAGGTTGTTAGCAATGATTTCTACGATGATAGCGTTGCCGTATTCTTTATAAACATCAGCTTTTTCGCGAAGTGCTTCAACTTCGGCTTTGAGTGCTTCGGCTTCGGCTTGGCCTTTTGCTTTGATCGCAGCGGCTTCGGCTTTACCAATTTCCTCGATTTTTAATGCCTGAGCTTTGGCTTCTAGTTCGAGAGCGGTGGCCCTACCAGCAGCTTCGAGTTCAATCTTTTTCTGCTCAGCATATGCTTTTTGCTCTTCGATATATCTTTGGGCTTCGGCTTCTTTTTCGGCTTTATATTTTTCGGCATCGGCTTGCTTTTTGATATTTACATCGAGTTCTTGCTCTTTGCGAAGCGCATTTTGTTTTGTAACTTCTGTTTGCTTGATAGCTTCTAGCAATTTAGCAGATTGTTCAGTTTCTATTACTTGTTTTTGAACAATATTTGTTTCGATATCGTAGGCTTTATCGGTTTTTGCTTTGGCTTTAAACTGCTCCTCTTTATACAGCTGCAACTTAATTTCCTTTTCTTTTTCGGCTTCGGCAACTTGAGTTTCTGCCATTAATTGGGCCTGCTTACCTAAGCGGTTGCTTTCTGCAGTCTTTTCTAGCTCTTCTCTTTGGGCCTCTGCCTTTGCAATTTCAGCATTTTTATGTACGTCTGCTATACGCTTGGCACCTAATGCTTGCAAATAGCCATTTTTATCTGTAATATCTCGGAGCGTGAATGTAATGAGTTGAAGCCCCATTTTAGTTAGTTCAGAGCTTGCAACAGATTCGACTTCGGATGTAAATTTTTCTCTATCTTGGTATATATCTTCTAAAGTCATCTTAGAAACAATTTCTCGCAACTTACCTTCTAGAACATCCTTGGTAGTAGACTTGATGTTGTCAATAGTACTCTGAAGCTTACCAGTATTAAATTGTTCCACTGCTGTAAGTATACTTTGCTTATCATTTTTAATCTTAATAATAGCAACACCATCTGTTGATAACGGAACCCCTGTAATATCTAGTGAATCGGTTGTATTTACATCAAGGTTCATATCTTCTAGCGAAATGCGGTCAATTTGTTCTAATATTGGGATAACTATGGTTCCTTTGCCACTAATAACTCTCTGTTTAACACCTGTAATTACAAATGCTTTATCAATAGGAGCTTTTTTCCACATACTTAAGATTAGTACAACAATGGCAACGATAATTGCAATTTCAATAAAATGCATATTAATTCCCCCTTTATAAATAATATTAAAATAAATCAGAATTTTTGTCAATAGGAGCATGTTCTTTACTTTATGTGCATATATTCAAAAAAAATTTGTTTAATAATGTAAGTGTTTGACAATACTATATTATAAAATTGAAAAGAGGTTACAAGATGTATAAATTAGTCGAGCATTATTATCAAATGTCGCTAAGTCGAAGAATACTGTTTTGGATTGTAGAATGGGTATTTTTTGCACCAATAGCATATTTGTGGTTGATGGTGCTTCATGCTTATGATGAATGAAGAGCTCTTGTAGAATTGATGCTGCAATCTTTAGGTATTTTGAGATAAAAAAGAGGAACTGCAAGGGGGCAGTTCCAGGGGAATATTACTTATTTTCAAAATCAAAGTGAAATTGTAAATCGTTGACAATATCAACATCAGCATTTGGCATTGCAAATTTTAGTGTTAATGTTGTGGTTGCTTCTAATGGTTGATCGGCCATAAAAGTTAAAGAATCAGATGGAACGACAATATCGATATTTTTAAATGAGTTGGGGTTATTTGTGAGATGAACAGTTACATTAGTTTCTTCTAGACTATTTTTTAGAAAATATCCTTCTTGAAATTTCAAGTTTAAGCTTACGATGCTTCCCTCTTCAATATTGTCGATGGTGGTAAATTCGAGTACTGGGGCAGCTGCAGAACTACTCTTAATTATATCTCCTAATCCATCTATCAGAACAATCGGCGTGCCATTATCTGCCAAATTTACCAAAGAATGCGTATTATCAAGCTTTGCAGTAGGATTGGTAACCGGAATTTCTCTCATAGTGTTGGGTACAGGAAGAGCAACCGGGAGGCTAAAATCTTCGGTGGTCATCACTTGGTCTGCAGATGAAAATGCGTCTGGAAGAACCATTTTATAAAATCCAGATGCATAGGACGATGCCCACATCACGTTGGGGTCAATAGGGTCAAACATTACTTCTGTAGTTTTATTTGAATTGCCTATTCCGTTATTGATTTTAACCCAGCTTGCTCCTCCGTCAGTTGTCATAAATAATCCTTGGTTTAGGCCATTGATAGCAGTGGAGCCGCCCATTGTTACAACCATTCTATTTTCGTCTTTAGGATCTACGGTAGTGTCAATGATGTATGCACCAGAAAATCCGTGAGTCCAAGTTGAGCCGTTGTCATCGCTATACCACATCCCACCTTTGCAAGTTGCTGGAGTTCCTGATGCAAAGCCAGTAGAAATTACGATTCTGCCGCTAGGCGCAACGGTGATGTCGTTGACAGAGTTTACTCCTGCTGGAAGTGGCATTTTGGTCCAATTTTCTGCCTCATCTATAGATTTATATAATCCACCATCTGCACCCATCGATGCTGCATAAAGAGTTTCATGATCCGTAGAGAAAGCAACAGCGTTAATGTTTGCAGGTGTAGCGTCGATACCATTGTTTGCAACAGCCCAGGTGACGCCACCGTCCGTAGTTTTATATACACCGCGTTGATCCGATTTGAGAGTAAGTTTTGACGCAACGTCGTTTATGGTTTTTACAGGCACGGCAAAGTACATGGTATTAGGGTCGTTTTTGTCAATGATTAAAGTATAGGCTTTGATGGAGTCTGACATAGGTACATCGAAAACTTTGGAAAGGCTTTCCCAGTCTTTGCCACCGTTTGTGGATTTGACAAATTCGCCGCGGTGTCCTAGTCTATCTACCAATGCGTATACTGTATTGGGGTCATGAGGATGAAATGCCACCGCTGCGCCAGGACAGGATACTTGATTTTCGAAGTCGATTCGTTCCATTGGTACTGCTTTTGTATCGATGTGAGAATAATCTACAGTGTCATTAAGCTTCCAAAGTCCTGTTTCGCCAGATACAAAATACACATCATTGGTGACAGGTTGCGTAAGTACATATTTTCCAGGAACATTGCTATTGCCTCGACCGATCCAGATGTCGTGGTCAACTTCCACAGAATCTACCTGTGCCCATGTTCTGCCTCCATCTTTAGAGACGATTCTAGATTTAAATACGTGAGTAATGAGTGTTTTGCCATCGGGACTGATTGCCAAATATTGATACGCAAGCATAGGATATTGCCCATCAAACATCCAAGACCAGTCTTCCTCACCACCAACATCAACATTTCGAGTAGTTAGGTCAACATCATCTGGTGCATATTGTGACGACCAATACTCTGCATCTTCTTGGTAACCAGACCCAATTCTGGTAGAAATAAACCAATTTTTACCACCATCTTCCGAAATCCAAATTCCTTCGGGCTCGATGCTATTTTCCTTGCGGCCACAGTTTGCTGCATATAAAATATTAGGATTTACAGGGTTAATTTCGACTTCTCGAAAGCTTGGGAGTATTGCATCAGGAACTTTGATGTTTGGTAAGTTGCTTTTGCCAAACCAGTTGCCTATTCCGTTTTGAAACCCTTGTTGAGAACCCTTTCCATTAGCATCTTTAAAGTTGGTATAGTCAACCATCATCCCGTCGTTTAAAGATTCCCATGTTTTTCCTTCGTCCACACTTTTAAAAACACCGCCACTAGTGTGAGACACGTTGCCCTCATCATCCAAATCCCAAATTGTAAGAGTGGCAGTAACCAAAGTTACTTGATCTGTCGCTTCGTCATAGTGAAAGGCCAAATCTCGTATATGCGTGTCGCCAGTAATAGGATCTGCAAGTCCATCGTTGATGGGTTCATAAGATGCTCCACCGTTATGGCTGATGAAATTTCCGTGAGAGGTCGCAACATATAAGGTGTCGCGTTGCTTAGGGTGAATGAAGATTTGCCCGATTTCTGCTTGTCGCGGGAGCCCCTCAAAAGTATTGGTCCAAGTAACTCCGCCATCAGTAGATTTATAAATTATGCCTTGAACCGCGCCATTGCTCGCACCGGTTTTATAGCGTTGTTTGCTAGTGCGAGGATCTTTATTTTTCCAAAATCCACCTGATCCGGCATAGATAATGTCATGGTTAGTTGGGTCAATAGTGAGTGCAGAAAGAGAAACTTTTTGGCTGGATATATGAGGAAACTTATCTTCTGCAAATGGACGCCAGTTCTTTCCTTTATCATATGTAACAAATAACCCATTTTCATTTGCAGCAAGACCATAATTCTCATCTTGAAGCGAAAATTTCATCTGATAAGTTTGTGATAATGCGGTCAGTCCACCATTGGCATCTTCATCAGAAATGGTTTCCCACGTATCAACGCTTGTCATGCCATCTCGTGACATATAAGAAGTATCCATGTTTTGCGATATGTAGACATAATTTGGATCAGTGGGATGGAAGAATGATGAGTCGGCACCACCTTGTGACCCTGCCGCGATCTGAATCCATTCGATATCTTCTGTGGAGTTGATGCGTCTGGTAACTAAGTCTTGTTCAAATTGCAATGTACCAGAAGTGACCGAGCCAGTAGTGATAGAGGTTTTTTCCGTAGCAAAGGCGGGAGTTGAGATTGTTGCTGATGTCGCGGCTGCAAGAATGTAGGCAATAAGTTTTTGTGATAATTTCATAAAAAGCTCCTTTTTTTCGAATTTATTTTGAACTAGTACACAATCAAATTGTATCATATATTTTAAATGCTTGACAATATTATAACTTAATGGTGTACTAGAAATTTTGAAATAGTTTGCCGCTGTAGTAAAAGTTACTACAAAATACTATTTGAGCAAAGCTTCGATGGGAAGCCCTTTAATATCATAGTCTTCGGTAGTCACTACCTTATTAGCAGATGAAAATCCATCCGGAAGAATCAGTTTATAAAAGCCTGATGCATATGAAGAAGCCCACATAAATGCTAGTGTCCAGCTGACTCCTTCGTCATCGCTATAATACATTCCGCCTGCGCACTCAGAAGCTGTTGCAGAAGCAAAACCGGTGGAAATAATTAGGCGACCTTTTGGCGTGACCGAAACATCGTTGATAGAATTTACCCCTGGTGGAAGTGGCATTTTAATCCAGTTTCTTGCTTCATCGGTGGATTTATATAGCCCCCCATCTGCTCCCATTGCAGCAGAATAAATTGTATGGTGGTCGTTTGAAAAAGCAACAGCGTTGACATCGGCAACTGGAAAGGTTGAGTGAACATCGTTGATTGCTTTACTAGGAAGCGCAAAATACATAGTGGTAGGATTATTTTTATCGATGATTAGTGTATACGCTTTTATCGCATCAGACATAGGCACATCAAAGAGTTGGCATAAGCATTCCCAATCAGTGCCGCCAGTGGTAGATCGTACAAATTGCCCGCGATGATTAAGTCGGTCAACTACGGCATAAACAGTGTTGTGATCGTGAGGATGAAATGCCACCGCTGCGCCAGGACAGGATACTTGATTTTTGTAATCGATGCGCTCCATTGGAACCGCCTTGGTGTTTAGATACTGATTATTTTACTGCAAAGCTGAACACAAAGTCAGTTAGCGGATCGATAGTGCCTTCCGGCATAATGAAGTCGAAGGCCACAAATTTGCCAGAAGCGCCGACTGGCTGAGCACCGTTGAAAGTATATGAGTTGGTAGATGGAGTGATGGAGAGCCCTTTTGGACTGGTTAGGGTGATCTCAAGTTTAGGAGTTCCAACGCCACCTTTGATAGCATAAGATGTGAACATTGATATTTTTAGAGTGATTTTATCGCCAGCCTTTATGGTTGATGCCGGCGTGATGTTTTTGCCATTTGCTTGCAGTTGAACAGTCATAGATGAAGGAAGATCGCCGTTAGCATTTACAAGTTTGCCTTTCAAAGCTGGAGCATATACAGTGCTTTTAATTAGGAAAGAAGAGGCAGAAGTGTCAGTTTTTCCAGGAGTAATGTTGATTATAGGGAATGCGGTAGTGAATCCAGTAGCGGAACCTTTTGGCATAACAATGTCTCCAACGCTAAATTTATAGGAAAAATCATTTAATAAATCGAGATCGCTATCAGGCATTATAAACTGAAATTTTATAACTTGGTTTGCGCCAAGAGGAGCTGCATCAGTAAAAGTGATAGTGCCTGTGTTTTGGATAATATTAACATTTTTATTGGAAGCCGGATTGTTCCCAATAGCGATGTTTATGTTAGTAGCACCAACGCCATCTTTGATGTAGAAGCCATCTGAAAATTGTACTTTCATTGTTACCAGCGTGCCAGCAGGAATACCTTTTAAGTCCATTGTATCTGCAGGAACGGTTTTTCCGTCAGCATCGACATACATCGAGATGCCACCAGGAAGAGTTCCTTTGGAAGCCATCAATATTCCATCTAGGTCTTTTTTATACAGAGGATTATTGAGAGATACGAATGGCAAGCCACCTTGAGTTTTTGAAGGGCGCACACCGATTAAAGTATGAGGAGCACCCAGAGGCGTCGTGGCAACAGCGGGAGCGGCGGCGAAAGTTGGGATTGAAGCACCGAGTAATGCGTTAACGGCAATAAGACTTGCGATAAATTTTTTCATAAATAAAGCCTCCTTAATAATCTAATAAGATTGTTGTGTAACAGCTGTGGGGGTAGCAGAAGTGAAGATAGAAATATGTATGATAGAAATGATTGTAAGAATTTCTGCTGTTTAGTAATTAGTATTAAAATTTTTAATATTATAGTTGATTTTAATAGTATTTTGCCATAGCTGCTGAAAATAAATAGAGGATCGTTTCAAATGTAAAAATTTACAAATGAATTTATTGTAATTATAATTTATGAGGTATAATTTGTAAAGAGATATTTGAATTATTTTTATAAATAAGAACAATTTTAGTAAAAAGTTAAAAATAACATAATGTAGTGATGTTGATAAATAAATCGTTCTTTGTAACATAAAGTTGTTTTAGATGTATTAATTTGTTATAAAAATAACATATTGTATATGTATATTTAATATGTTATATTGAAAATATATTAAAATTTGGAAGGGGAAATGACGATGCTAAAAAAAATTATTGTAGCACCAATATTAATTGGATTGCTTACAGCTTGTGGAGGAACACAAACAGAGATTGTAAGAGAGAGAGGTGATATATATACGCCTGTTGGAACATATCCTGTGGTGAAAGAAGGTGAGACAGATTCATTTTCAGTTTTTGCTCCATTGCGAACAAGCGTAACTACATATGATCCAGAAATTAATCAATTTTCGAAACGGCTGGAAGAACTCACAGGCGTAACACTAGAATATACTGAGCCCACTTCGATAGATAAAAGACAAAAATTTAACATAATGATGACAGGTGGAGACTATACCGATGTAATCTTGGATATGTGGTTGGCTCCGTCTGAATTGTTGCTTTATGCTCAGCAAGGAATCTTTGTTCCACTCAATGATTTAATTGACAAATATGCACCGAACATAAAAAAAGCATTAGATGAGAATCCGGTGATAAGAGATACTTGGACATTGGAAGATGGAAATATGTATTGTATTCCAAGGATAGGAAAGTCACCAAGAAATTTGGCTACTGAAAAAATGTGGATCAATCAGGATTGGCTGAATAATTTGGGGCTAGAAGTGCCTACAACTACAGATGAATTTTATGAGGTGCTAAAAGCATTTAAGGAGCAAGATGCAAATGGTAATGGCGATCCCGATGATGAAATTCCCTTTACTGCAGCGATGGTAAGTGGATGGGGGGCGCATCCGGTACCATATTTGCTAAACGCATTTATCCCAGCTGTTTCTAGTACAGGTTACTTTAATTTGGATGAAAACGATAAAGTTTATCCTGTAAAAGCAACTGATGAGTGGAAAGAATTTTTGAGATACATGAATAAAATGTATACGGAAGGGTTGATAGATCCATTGATGTTCACTCAAACAAAAGATCAATTGTTAAAATTGGGGTCTAATCCAGAGATTGCTATAGCGGGGGCAATTCCTGCGGGATCTACATCGGTGTTTTGTAGTACTGTTAATGTGGATCGATGGACGCAATATATACCGATAGCTCCTCTTACGGGGCCAGCAGGGGTGAAGTCGGCACATATAGTACCTGATTTTGGTGGATCTACGATGACGATAACAAATGCTTGTGAGAACCCAGAAGTGGTAATGCGTGTATTCGATTATATGTTTACTGAGCAAGGCGCACTGGAAATGATATTGGGAATGAAAGGTGCGGGCGGCTACGACGATGCGCCAAAAGGTGCGGTAAACTATATTGGAGAACCTGCAAAGTATATACGAAACGATCAAGATGCAATTCAAGATATAAGTTGGAATAGAATGGGATCGGACTACCAACCGCCTGATTATGACTTATGGTTTGCGGCACTTGAAAACCCGGATGAAGATATTGAGAGAATTTTATATATTTCATCGATAGAAGACTATATTCCCTATGGGCAAGACCCTGAAAAAATTTTGCTAAATTTGTCTCAAACAACAGAAGAATCAAGACGTATTGTGGATATTACAGCACTGTTAGATTCATATCTAGAGCAAGCAATGATTGATTTTATTATAGGCAATAAAAATGTGGATGAAGATTGGGAGGAATACTTAGCAGATATTGAAAAATATGGTATATATGAACTTGCGGCAATAAAACAGGCTGCATATGACAGAAAATAAATAATGATCGAAAAGAGACGCCATAAGAGCGTCTTTTTTATTTTAGTCAACTTTTTGCATAAGTTTTTTAGCAGAAGCTTTTTTTTGTAGTTGAATAAAATATTGATCAATAGATGTGGGAGAGAATAGTTCTTTGCGAATATTTTCTATTTGAATACTTTCATCATATGTAGTCTTTTTTATCATAGTTTTACACATCTCTAACACCTCCTTGTGTTATATAAATATGATTTATGACAGCACTACTATACTATTTAAGAAACTAATAAATTCCAAAGTTTGTTATCTGGTGTAAGTACCTGAATTTTGTTATTGAGAATATCAGTACCTGCTATTGATTTTAGTGAATGATGAATTATTATGGTTTTGAGGTTATAACATCCAGCAAATACATTATTGCCAACGCTGGAAACGGCTTCAGGAAGTATGAACTTCTCTAGGGTGAGACAATCATTAAAAGCTTTTTCGTCAATTGTAAGCATACCTTTAGGTAATTCAATAAAAACAAGTTTGTGGCAACCAGAAAAGGCCTCTTTACCTATTTCATGAGCATTAGGTGGAATTTCTACATTTACCAAATTATTGCAATTATAAAACATAAAATCACTAATACGGAATATTCCTTTGGGAAGAATAACATTTTCGAGACTACTGCATCCCCAAAACATTCCAGAGGCTAGAACGACAATCTGTTCTGGAAGATCGATGTGCTTTAGGCTACTGCATCTACTAAAAGCGCCTGTGCCAATGTGAGTGATGTTTGGAGAAAGCTCGATTTTGTGTAAACTGCTACAAAAATCGAAGGCAAATTTACCAATACTAACGATACTATCGGGAAGTATTATTTCTGTTACATTGGTACACTTATAAAAAGCTTTTTCGGCAATAAAAGTGACTCCTTCTGGAACTTTAACTTTTGCATCATCGCCAATATATTTAATTAATACTTTATTTACAATATAAAATTGTCGTGTATTATAATTCAATATATTAACTATGGGTTCTTCATCTTTTGCAAGAGAAAATTTTGCATATACAAAACATTCAATAGCTTTTTGTGCTAGATCTGGTTGCCACATAAATTCATTTACAAGATGTTTTTGTATTTGAGCAATAGAATCTTTGTCATCAGCAGATTTAACCTGAAGCCCTACTGCGGCCGCGACCCCCAGTTCTATTGCCCATAGTAACATTTTTACATCTGAATTATTTAGTTTATCTTGTATCAAATGTTTGAATTGTGGTTTATTTACATAAATTGTTTCTCCATATGTTAGATAAATTTGTTTTAAAGTCTCTGCAGTTTCATTCATAATTTTATACCTCCTAATATTTAAATGCGTAAAAATATTTTATATTAATTTATCGTTTTAAACAAGTATAAAAATAAACAAATGAATGAATCTGATAAAATAATTTGAAAAACATACAGAAGGCTTATTTATTTGGGATCATTGTAATATTTTTTTGTAGCGATAGCGTCAGGTAAGTATTGTTGTTCTACGTAATTTCCTTCATATGAATGAGGGTATTTATAATCAATACCTCGAGATTCTGATCCTTTATAATGTGTGTCCTTTAGATGGTTAGGAACTTGTCCGATATCAATAGTTTGGACATCAGCGATGGCGGCATTAATTCCCGCATAGCAGGCATTGCTTTTTTTTGAAGTCGCTATATAAGTTGCAGCCTGAGCTAAAATTATTTTACTTTCGGGCATACCTACTCGTTCTGCAGCGAGCATTGCGTTTGTTGCTAAAATTAGAGCCATAGGATCGGCATTGCCAACGTCTTCGCTTGCACAAATCATGATTCTTCTAGCAATGAACTTTATGTCTTCGCCGGATTCTAACATTCTGGCTAAATAATGAAGTGTCGCATTTGCATCAGAGCCACGCATACTTTTAATAAACGCAGAAATTACATCATAATGGTTGTCACCTTTTTTGTCATAGTTTAAAATTTTTTTTTGCATGCATTCACTGGCAACTTGGGCGGTTATATTAATTTTTCCATCCGCACTGCGTTCTGTAGTAAGTGTCGCTAATTCAAGAGCATTTAAAGCTGCGCGAGCATCACCAGCTGCATGTGTCGCAATGAATTCTGCGGCTTGGTCAGTAAGTATGGCATTATATACTCCTAGTCCTTTGTCTGTATCTGTAATAGCACGCTGTAAAATTGTTATAATATTTTCATTGGTAAGAGAATGTAACTCAAAAATTAATGAACGAGATAGCAGAGCACGATTGACTTCAAAATAAGGATTTTCAGTCGTTGCCCCTATTAAAATGATGGTGCCGTCTTCTGCGTAAGGAAGCAATGCATCTTGTTGAGCTTTATTAAATCGATGTATTTCGTCTATAAATATAATAGTATGTTTACTAGAAGTTGCTAATGAATCTTTTGCGTTTTGAACTAATCTGAGAATATCGGCTTTTCCGCTAGTAGTAGCATTTAATGTTTCAAAGTGCGATGTAGTAGTTTTAGCAATAACTTTAGCAATAGTAGTTTTTCCAGATCCTGGGGGACCATAAAAAATCATAGATTGTAATTTATCGGCGGTAATGGCACGATGTAGTAGTTTTCCTTTTGCTAAAATATGTTCTTGGCCAACGATCTGGGCAAGAGTAACAGGTCGTAATTTTAAAGCAAGTGGTGAATCAATATTTTTTGTTCCTATATAATCAAATAAATCCATAATTAATTCCTCATCTATAAGTCAAGTTACATAAGAGAGTATGGACAAATTGAAAAGATAATATACAAAATTGCTTGAAAAATTTATTGCTGTTTGATAAACTGTTTAAAATATAAAAAAGAAGAGGATTTTACAAATGAAAAAAGAATTTACAAAAATGCAACAGATAGAAAGAAGTCTGATTACAACATATAAAAAAACAATTTGGTCTAAATTTGTGAAAGCAATTAATGAGTATCAACTTATAAAAGATGGAGATAAAATTGCTGTGTGTATTTCAGGAGGGAAAGATTCATTCGTGTTAGCAAAATGTATGCAAGAGCTTTTGCGTCATGGTCGTAACAATTTTGAATTAGTATTTTTGGTAATGAATCCAGGATATTCAAATCAAAATAGAGAACTTATAATAGAAAATGCAAAATTGATGGGCATTCCTATTCAGATGTTTGAAAGTCCGATATTCACTGTAGTTGCAGATGTAGGTGGAAATCCTTGTTATTTGTGTGCAAGAATGAGACGAGGATATCTGTATAAAGAGGCGCAGCAGCTTGGGTGTAATAAGATTGCACTAGGGCATCATTTTGACGATGTTATAGAAACAACTTTGATGAATATGTTATATAGTGGCGAAGTAAAAACGATGATGCCAAAATTGAAAAGTCTAAATTTTAAGCCAATGGAATTGATACGTCCACTATATATGGTTAAGGAAAAAGATATATTGGCATTTAAGGATTATAATAAACTGATGTTTTTGCAATGTGCGTGCCTTATGACTGAGAAAATTGCTAATGATAATGTGGATTCGAAGAGACAAGAAATGAAAAAATTGATTCAAAATTTCAGAAAAATTAATCCTCATATTGATAGAAATATTTTTCAAAGTATGCATAATATAAATCTAGATACAGTGCTTGGAACTAGAACGAACGGAAACGTTAAATCTTTTTTAGATAATTACTAAACAGATGTAATAAATGACATATTTTGGGGAATACTCTTTCAAAGAAATCAACTTAATGCCCCAATAAATTAAATGGATAATACGTGTGTGTACTTGATTTTATGATATATTTTTGATAATATACTAAAGAATTTAAATTATTATAAAGGGAGCTTAATATGAAATTTTTAGTTGATTTACACACTCATACGCTTTCAAGTGGACATGCGTACAGTACATTCGATGAAAATGCTAAATTCGCAAAAGAAAATGGAATAGAACTATTAGGAATCTCAGATCATGCACCAACAATGCCAGGTGGTGCTCATCTATATCATTTTACAAATGCAAAAGTCATTCCGCAAGAAGTATATGGGATGAAAGTTTTGCGTGGTGTAGAATTAAACATTATTGATTATAATGGTACGGTTGATTTAGCAGACAGTATAATAAAAAGCTTAGATTATTCTATAGCAAGCTTACATCCGCCATGTATAAATTTTGCGGATATAAAAAGTGTGACATATGCAGTTTTAGAAGCCATGCAAAATCCTCTGGTTAATATCATTGGTCATCCTGGAGATCAGCGATATCCACAAGATTTATACGAGCTTGCTAGAATGTCAAAAATGACCAATACATTGTTAGAAGTGAATAATGCGTCACTAGATGCATCTTGTTTAAGAGTGGGAGTTAGAGAAAGTTTGATAGAGCTGCTACACTATTGTAATGATTTCGATATGCCTATTATAGCAAATACTGATGCACACATTTGTTATGAGGTGGGTAATTTTGAGAAAACGATTTCTTTTTTAGAGGAAATTCAATTTCCAAAAGAATTAATATTAAATTTATATCCGGATAAAGTGCTAGAATTTTTAGAACTAAAGAAATAATTATGAGGTAAAAATGAATAAGGAAAAAAAGCTAATTAAAGACTTGTATAATGCAATATTGAAACTTAAAACTATAGAGGAATGTGATTTATTTTTTAAAGATTTATGCACCCCTAATGAACTAAATGCATTTGCTCAAAGATTGGAAGTTGCAAGATTGTTATTACAAAATAAGACATATGTAGAAATACAACAAGTTACAAATGCTTCCACTACCACGATAAGTCGAGTAAATCGCACTATCGTGGATGGGGCGAAAGGTTATGAGTCACTATTATAAAATATATTTTACAAATATTTAAGGAGAACAAATGAATTTAAATGATAGGCAAAAAAAGGCTGTTCAGCATGTGAACGGCCCGCTTTTAATACTGGCTGGAGCAGGATCCGGAAAAACTAGAGTGCTAACTCAAAGAATAGCAAATTTGATTGAAAACCATCAGGTGCAACCTTGGGAAATATTGGCAATAACATTTACCAATAAGGCAGCTGCGGAGATGAGAGAAAGAATGGCTAATGATGTGGGAGAAGATGTGCTTAAAAATATGTGGATTAGCACATTTCATTCCATGTGTGTACGAATATTGAGAAGATTTGGTGAAAGTATAGGCTATACCAAATATTTTACGATCTATGATAGTGCAGAACAAAAAATTACTATAAAAGATGTAATGAAAGAAATGAATATAAATGAAAAAGAGTTTCAGGTAGGAGCAGTTTTTTCACACATAAGTAGTAAGAAAAATCAATTTATTTTACCAAGACAGGCACTGAAAGAAAGTGAGGGAAATTTTCGAGAACATATTATAGCTAAAATTTATGACGCATATCAAGATAAGTTATACGAAAATAATGTAATGGATTTTGATGACTTATTAGTAAATGTGTGTATTTTATTTAATAATCATCCAGATGTGTTAAGTTTTTATCAAAATAAATTTAAATATATTTTGGTAGATGAATATCAGGATACAAATTGTGTGCAGTATGAATTAATAAGGCAGCTTGCTGACAAACATAAAAACTTATGTGTAGTGGGTGATGATGATCAAAGTATATATGGATGGAGAGGAGCAGATATAAGTAATATTCTAGAATTTGAAAAAGATTTTGAAAATACAACAATAATAAAGTTAGAACAAAATTATCGTTCTACAAAAAATATATTAGAAGCTGCAAATGCAGTTGTTAAAAATAATGAAAATAGAAAACCTAAGGTGCTTTTTACAGATAATGAAACAGGTGAGCAAATTGAGTTATATGTTGTAAAAAATGAATATCGTGAAGCCGATGTTATTGCAGCTCAAATATCTAAGGATTTAAGCGAATATAGAAGAGATTATAAAGACTTTGCAATATTATATAGAACAAATGCACAATCAAGAGTTTTAGAAGAGAAGATGATACAAAGTTCGATACCATATAGAATGTTGGGTGGAGTGAGATTTTATGAGCGTAAAGAAATAAAAGATTTAGTTTCATATTTAAAAATTATAGTTAATGCACAAGATGATGTTGCGGCTAGAAGAATTATAAATATTCCAAAGCGAGGAATTGGAGCGGCAAGTATTGATAAAATTCAGCAAGCAGCAAATGATTATCAAGTAAATTTTTATGAAGTAGCAAAAAATATTAGACAATTTGGAATTTTAGGAAAAACTGCGACTGAAAAAGTTTCAGTCTTTGCGAATTTAATAGAAGAATTAAAAGAATTGGCACAAGAAGAAAATATTCTGGCATTATTGCAAGCTATTATAGTAAAAACAGATTATAATAATTTTTTAAAGGAAACTGAGCCAGAAGATGCCGCAGATAGGATTTTGAATGTTCGAGAATTTGTTTCAAAGGCTGCCGCATATGTACAATCGAATGAAGAAGCAAATCTGAATAATTTTTTGGAAGAGATTACATTGGTAGCAGATGTGGATAATTATGACCAGAATAGTAATGCTGTTGTGTTAATGACACTGCATAGTTCAAAAGGTTTGGAGTTTCCAGTGGTGTTTATGCCAGGGTTGGAAGAAGGGTTATTTCCGAGCCATATGAGCGCATCTGATGAAGATAAAACAAAGTTGGAAGAAGAGCGACGTCTTTGTTATGTGGGAATAACTAGAGCTAGAGAAAAATTATATATTTTACAAGCTGAAGAACGAATGACATATGGACAAATTAAAGCAGTGGAGCCATCGAGATTTATAGCGGAACTTCCAGCTGAGGTAATAAGAATTAATAAAGTGTTTGCGTCAAAAAAATATGCTAAAAAAAATAATTATGAACCTACGAAAAAATCGGATATTGAGTTCAAAATCTGGAATCCACATAAAAAAATGGAATCAACCATAATAGAGGATTTTGTGACAGGAGATATAGTAATGCATCGTATGTTTGGTAAAGGTACGGTGATCGAGAAAATGAAGAAGAAAGAGGACATTTTTGTAACTATAAAATTTGAATCTGGAGAATTTAAAAAGCTTAATACTAAATTTGCCAAATTACAGAAGGTGTAAAATGAATAAGTTAGCAAGGATGAAAGAATTAGTAACACTATTAGACAAGGCAAATTTTGCGTATGAGCAAGAAGATACAGAAATCATGTCTAACTTAGAGTATGATAAATTAGTTGTAGAATTGGAAGAACTAGAAAAAGAACTGGGTATAATTTATGGAAATAGTGTGACTCAAAAAATTGGGCACACTGTTAGTAATGAATTGGTAACAAAGAGCCATGATACTTCGATATTATCTCTTGATAAGACAAAAAAAATTGATATATTGCAAAACTTTTTAGGCAATGAAGAAGGATTACTCTCTTATAAATTAGATGGGTTGACAGTGGTAATTAAGTATGATAATGGCAATTTAATAGAGGCAGTAACAAGAGGCGATGGCCAAGTTGGAGAAGATGTAACAGCAAACGCAAAAACTTTTAGGAATCTACCTCTTAAAATAAAATATAAAGATAAATTGACCATTAGAGGGGAAGCAATTATCACAAACTCTAATTTTGCAAGAATTAATATGGTAGAAGATAACAAATATAAGAATCCGCGAAATTTATGTAGTGGAAGTGTAAGGCAACTCGATTCTAGTGTAACAGCAAAAAGAAACATAGATTTTATTTGTTTTGCTGTAATGAAATGTGATAAAAATTTTGTTACAAAAAAAGAAATGTTAAAATTTTTAAAGCAGCAAGGATTTGCTGTCGTGGAAGCAGAAGTAGTGACTGATAAAACTCTAAAAACAGTGGTTGAAAAATTTACAGCTAATATAACGAATAAAGACTTTCAAGCAGATGGATTGGTTTTGTCTTTTAATGATATAGCATATAGCAAATCATTGGGAGTAACCTCAAAGTTCCCTAAGGATTCTATGGCATATAAATGGAAGGATATACAAAAAGAAACAATTCTTGAAGCAATAGAATGGAACACATCTAGGACAGGAAAAATAAATCCAGTAGCTGTTTTTGCAGCTGTTGATTTGGAAGGAACAACTGTAACACATGCAAGTATTCATAATATTTCTATGGTAGAAGAATTAAAATTAGGATTAGGGGACAGAATAATAGTTTATAAGGCAAATATGATTATTCCACAGATTTTGGAAAATTTATCTCAAACGGGACCGGTTGCTATTCCAAATGTGTGTAGTAAATGTGGTGGAAATACTATAATTAAACAAGAGAAAGAAACTAAAACCTTATATTGCGGTAATCCGAATTGTCTAGAAAAACAACTTAAACAATTAGTACATTTTGTATCAAGGAATGCAATGGATATAAAAGGGCTTTCAGAAGCAATATTAGAAAAGTTACCTATTAATGATGTAAGTGAAATTTATAGTATAGAGAAATATAAAGATGAAATTATTTCTATGAGAGGATTTGGTGAAAAATCTTATACAAAGCTAGTTAAATCGATTGATAAATCTAGAAAAGTAGCTTTGCATAGATTTGTGACAGCCTTAGGAATACCTCAAGTAGGAGTAGAAAATGCAAAATTAATATGTAAATATTTTGTGGATAATTTAGATGCAATTCGTGCAGCATCTGAAGAAGAGTTGCACGATATTGAAGGAATTGGATCTTTGATAGCTAAAGAGATTTATCGATATTTTAATAATGAAGAAAATAAACAATTAATAGATAAATTATTGATGGAGATAAAATTTGAACAAAAGGAAACTAATTCATCGAGTTCTTTAGATGGCAAAGTATTTGCGATTACAGGTAAATTAAATTATTTTGAAAATAGGCAAGCTTTACAGAAAAAAATTGAACAATGTGGTGGAAAAGTTAGTGAATCTATTAGCAGCAAAACTAGTTATTTGATTAATAACGAAATAAATTCAACATCTAAAAAAAATAGTAAAGCACACGAGTTGTCAATACCAATTATAAGTGAAGAAGATTTTGTTAAAATGTTATAAGTAGTTAGGGAGGTATTGTAATGGAACAAGTGATTATATTTGTAGCACAAAAAAAATTAGAAGATAGTGATAAAGCAATTGCAGAAGGATTAGAAGAGTTGAGAGAACTGGTTGAAACTGCAGGTGCGAGTGTTATTGGTGAATTGATTCAAAAAGTAGATAAAATTAATGCAAAACACTACCTTGGTACTGGTAAAATTGAAGAATTGAAACTATATATTGAAGAAGTTGGAGCTACTGGAGTAGTGTGTGATACAGAATTATCTCCACTCCAAATGAAAAATTTATCTGAAATATTAGATACTAAAGTTATGGACAGAACATTAATTATTTTAGATATTTTTGCACAAAGGGCAACATCTAGTGAAGGAAAATTGCAAGTTGAGATGGCACAGCTTAAGTATCAGTATTCTAGATTGGCAGGAACAGGTATTTCAATGTCTAGACAGGCTGGAGGTATAGGAAGTAAAGGACCAGGAGAGAAAAAATTAGAATTAGATAAGCGAAATATTAGAAAAAGAATGGATGTCTTAGAAAAAGAATTGGCAGAAGTAAAACGTCATCGTGAAATCATTAGGAAAAAACGTGTAAAAGAAGAAGTTAGAGTAGTTTCAATAGTAGGCTATACAAACGCAGGGAAATCAACGCTGCTTAATGTTCTTACAGGAAGTGACATATATGTTGAAAAACAGTTATTTGCAACGTTGGATACTACTACTAGAAAAGCAATATTACCGTCGGGAACAGAAGTTCGTTTTGTAGATACAGTAGGATTTATTAAAAAATTACCGCATCAGCTTATAAAAGCTTTTTATTCAACTTTGGAAGAAGTAAGGTATTCTGATATAATAATTCATTTAATAGATGCATCAAATGAGCATAATGAAAGTCATATACAGGTTGTAGAAGAGACTCTTAAAAATTTGAAAATTGAAGGGATACCAGTTTTAAAAGTTTATAATAAAGTTGATAATGAACAAGTTTATATAGAAGAATTAGAAAATCTTACTATTTCAGCTAAAACAGGATTAAATTTGGATAAATTACAATTGAAAATTGAAGAAATTTTATATGATGAAATGAAAAAATTTACAGCAGTCGTACCATATACTAAAAATGATATTGTGGCATATTGTAATAAATATGGAGAAAAAATAGTAACATATTATCAAGAAAATGGCGTAAAGATTACTGGCTTTTTACATTTTAGTAAAATTTATAAAATTAAGCCGTTTATTTCAGTGGAATTAGAATAGGATAAATGATAAAAAATATCGCATTTAATGACATTAAACTAGTTAAGACAGCATTGATATTCCTGGATTTGGTATAAAATTTAACAGTAAATAAATTTTTTGTCGATTATTTGACAACACATGTATTTTATGCGATATTTTTTTCTGTCATTTTTTTAATATTTGTGCTATAATCAATTTAGAAATAGAAAAATACTAAGGATAAGGTGATTATGAAATGTATGAAAAAGTTATGATAGGTGAACAGATAATTGATGGTAGGAAGCACACATATTATTTATTAGAAAAAAATTTAACATATGGTATAGAAATAGCTGCGGAAGATTATGAAAAATATATTTGCTCTCAAGTGTATTTTACAGAAAATAAAATGTTTGCTAATCAATTATGTAACAAAATATGTCAAGGAACTGTAACAGTTATAGGCTTGGAAGATGTAATTGATGATATAGTCGCCTAATTATAAAAAAGTAGAGAGGTATGGGTTATTCCCTATACCTCTTTTATTTACATTATTATAGATTTGATTCCTAGATTATTAGAAATACATTTTTCAATTTCAAACATTTTCTCAGATTTAATCGAGGCCAGGGGAGTTGTAGAAATAATTCTTTGTTTGGATATAGTACGCATTTGATCAGCTAATATAATACTATCTTTATCAATACCTTCATAATCAATTTTATCAATATAAATATGAGTAGGAAGTTTTTTACGTCTAGGTTTTGTACTTAGAGGAACACAAATAATATTTGGACTAAATTTATTGCCTATGTCATTTTGGATAATTACAACAGGTCTTATTCCACCTTGTTCACTGCCTACTACATCTTGACCAAGATCAGCAATATATACATCTCCTCTCTTGAATTCAATTAAATTTACTTCGTTTACTGACATATAATTTTCCTTTCTATATAGATAAATTTACCCTTTTGTCTGTATAAATGTCAGGACTATATCAGTCGTAAATTTTATCACGGCTTCTTAAAGATTATTATGTATGTTAAAAATAAAAGATGAGACAAAAAAAACAGGGTATTTACTAAAATAAGTATACTTCCTTTGAGAATTTTTGTCAAATAAAAAAGCTGTTATATCAATAAGAATAACAGCTTTTAAAATATAATTTAATTAATTTAATTTGAGATGATAGCTATGGTAACAGCTTGCATTTGTGGAGGAAGAGACATAGTCATAGTAGGACCATAAGTAATAGTAACGATTTGACCAGCTTTAAGTTCTGTTGCTGGAACAGTTTTATTATTTTTAGTTATAAGAGTATCTGGTGTAATGTGAAAGATTTCTTCTTGATTACGAGTTTCACCAATTCGAATACTAATATTGTTATTATTTTCGAGAACTTCTGTAATTTTTACTGATTCTCTGGCGGGCATTATTTCAGCAACTATAAAATCTGCAGTTTCTTGATTAATGGTACTATCTGTTTGAGGATTGATAGCATAGGCCGCTGCTTGTGGTACACGAGATCTAGTCATAGAAGGTGAATGATAGACTTCTACAATCATACCTTCGTGCATGTTTTCAAATTGACTAATACCATTGGCAAAAGAAGTGAGATCACTGATATTTAATACAATGTAATTATCTATATTATCATCTTTTCCAACAGGTAAAATCGTAATTTGTTTAAGTTCGGTATCGACAGTTTTAATGGTTGCACGATCAATTTTAACTGCATTTTCAGGTATTATAGTTGTTGGTTGATTGATAAGGGTAGGTGAAGAATTTGTAGTTGACTTTGATATGAGTTTACCATTTTGATCATATTCATATACGATTGGGGCAGGTATCACATGGTTTGGATCTGGTAACATAACTGTGCCATCTATTCTAGGATTTATAATATACGCAGCTGTTTGCGGTACTCGTGACTTAGTTATAGAAGATGAGTGATATACCTCTACAATCATACCTTCGTGCATATTTTCAAATTGACTAGTACCATTGGCAAAAGAAGTAAGATCACTGATATTTAATATAATGTAATTATCTAAATTATCATCTTTTCCAGCTGGTAAAATGGTAATTTGTTTGAGTTCTGTATCAATAGTTTTAATAGTTGCACGATCGATTTTTATTGCATCTTCAGGTATTTTAATATCCAAATTCATAGAATGAACCTCCATTTGATCGAATGGGATAAGTGGGCTAAGAACTGTTGGTAGAATAAGTATCTGTCCTTCGTCAATTAACTGTAATTCCATGCCAAAATTTTTTCTTAAAAAATCGAGAGATATAAATATGTTTTCATTTTGAGTAATTAGATCTTTTGAAGTTAGTATGTTTGTTGGAATATCTACTGATGTAGGTAATATTGGCGTAGGTGTTACATTAATAGTTAAATCCGGTGTAGTGTTTTCTGGAGCTATGTCTAATGTCATTACTCCATCGATAGGAGTTATATTGTTTGGAAGTAATTGTGCAAAAGTTGGTGTTCCAAGAGATAAGATTGTTAATCCAATAAATAATTTTTTTATTTTCATTGTAGATTCTCCTTAATTATTATTTGCCTTTATACTAGTCAGACGCGGATTTTTTTTTATGTTCCACTTTTTTTTAATTTTTTGAAAATCTCGTATCGTATGTAATAGATAGTTTCATTAAAACAAAAAAAGACTATTGTATATTTATACAATAGTCTTTTTTTTAATAATAAGCGGGTGATGGGAATCGAACCCACGTAACCAGCTTGGAAGGCTGGTGTTCTACCATTGAACTACACCCGCAAAATATAATATATTGAATATGCGGATGAAGGGAGTCGAACCCTTACACCCTGCGGCGCTAGATCCTAAGTCTAGTGCGTCTGCCAATTCCGCCACATCCGCATACAAATGAGCCACCCGGGGCTCGAACCCGGGACCACTTGATTAAAAGTCAAGTGCTCTACCTACTGAGCTAGTGACTCGCAAATCAGGGCTAGAAGGATTCGAACCTTCGAATGCAGGAATCAAAATCCTGTGCCTTACCGCTTGGCGATAACCCTACAGGTTTAAATACAAACAATAACCCTTTTAAACTACTTATATAATAGTTCAAATGGTCGCTATAGGGTTCGAACCTATGACCCTCTGCTTGTAAGGCAGATGCTCTCCCAGCTGAGCTAAGCGACCGTAATTTTGGCAACCATCTATCCTCCCTAGTCGTCTCCAACTAAGTACTGTCGACCTTCTCAAGCTTAACCATCGTGTTCGGTATGGGAACGGGTGTTTCCAAGAGACGTATCATCACCAAAAAATAAATAAATATTAAACACTCAAAAACAAATACTATTAACTATATAAATATTAACTATACAAAACCCATTTTAAATTAGGTCAAACCCTCGAACCATTAGTATTGGTCAGCTCGAATGTTACCATTCTTACACCTCCAACCTATCTACCTTGTAATCTGCAAGGGGTCTTACTTCTTACGAATGGGAAATCTTATCTTGAGGTCTGTTTCACGCTTAGATGCCTTCAGCGTTTATCATATCCAGACTTGGCTACTCTGCTATAGACTTGGTAGTCTAACAGATGCACCAGCGGTCCGTCCAACCCGGTCCTCTCGTACTAAGGTCAGCTCCTCTCAAATTTCCTACGCCCACGACGGATAGGGACCGAACTGTCTCACGACGTTCTGAACCCAGCTCGCGTACCGCTTTAATGGGCGAACAGCCCAACCCTTGGAACCTGCTACAGCTCCAGGATGCGATGAGCCGACATCGAGGTGCCAAACCTCCCCGTCGATGTGAACTCTTGGGGGAGATAAGCCTGTTATCCCCGGGGTAGCTTTTATCCGTTGAGCGATGGCAATCCCACTTTCATACCACCGGATCACTAAGTCCTACTTTCGTACCTGCTTCATCCGTCGATGTCACAGTCAAGCAACCTTATGCCTTTGCACTCTTCGAATGGTTTCCGACCATTCTGAGGTTACCTTTGAGCGCCTCCGTTACTCTTTCGGAGGCGACCGCCCCAGTCAAACTGTCCACCTGACATTGTCCCAAATCCGGATAACGGATTATGGTTAGAAGTTAAGTATTACAAGAGAGGTATCCCAACGTTGGCTCCATCAATACTGGCGTACTGACTTCACAGCCTCCCTCCTATC